>NZ_JACVVI010000020.1:0-78134 GCF_016658625.1 Pantoea sp. S62
GGTAACGGTACTCCTACCGGCACGGCAGAGCCTTCGCCTAAACCGAGGTTTTTGAGAAGCTCAGCAATCAGACCGGCGTCTTTGATTTCTGCCAGCGCATTCGCTGTCTGCAGGTACTGATCATGCGGGTTTTCAGCCGCAAGATGATCCGCCAGTAACTTATCCGCGTACTGGCGTACCGTCAGGATACTGTCATCCACATATTTCCGCGTTGCCAGCACCACGGACGGGTCAATCTTCAGGGTAATGGCGTCGGTGCTGTTGATGATCAGAATCATGCGCACGGTCTGCGTGCGGCCGCTGCCTTCCTGCAGCGCGGGCTTGTAGGTTTCCGGCGTGTTACAGACCGCAATCAGCGTACCGTCCTCGTCAAACAGTCCCATTTCCCGGATCCAGAATCCGCCCTCCGTTTCAGGGATCACCTGCTCAGCAATCACCTGGCTGGCATTGGCCGCATCAATGCTCAGCGAATTGATAGCGGCGCGGCGCACCTCGTTAACCAGCTTCGTCTGGCTGGCGTTCGGCGTCGGCAGCGTGCCGCCGCCATCCCCCACGGCCATCTGTGTGATGTTCAGTTTTGTGCCGAGCGCGGCGGCGTTGGCAATCTTCGCCGCGCCCAGGTTGGTTACGATCGCATAGTATTTTTGTGTCATGGTCCCACTTCCATCAGATCAATAACGTGTACCGCCGCGCCGCCATAAACCGCGCCGCTGACGGAGATAATTTCCGGGGTGTACGGATAAACGGTCAGGTCATCACCGTCATAGCTGGCTGCTGCCATGCGTGTTTCACCGCTGACCTGCAGGTTGATGGACATTCCCAGCAGTTGACGGCTGCAGGGTTTTGCATCGCTGATCAGCCGCTCAAGCTCCTGATAGGTTTCTTCAGTAATTCCCTGGTCCTGCACGCCAATATCCAGCCGGAACGTGCCCGGCGTCTCACTGGTTTTCCACCACTCAATAACCCGGATCAGAAAGCCGAACGGCTCAACCACGCGACGGATGGCGCTGATGGTGCCTTTGTGCTGATGGATGTAAAACGCATCGCTCACCACCTGCCGCTTGACGCTCTCCGCCCAGCTTTCGTCCCAGCGGTCTACTGAAAACGCCCAGGCCAGATAGGGCAGAAAGCTCACCGGGCAGGTGGCCGGGTTCCACAGGTCGCGCAGCGGCACGTTCAGCGCGGTAATCCCGCTGCACGCCTGCGCTAAACGGCGCTCCAGCGCAGACGAACCGGGCGGCATCAGGCTGCTGTTGCTCATGTCACCCCCTGATCGCCCGCCACGGAAATGTCCGTGCCGGTGCAGTAACCCGCCTGCGTGCGGTCCATGATGATGTCCTCCGACGGTTCGGTGATTTCCACCCAGTCCACACCGGCCACACGCATCACCGCCCCGTAGGACTCACGCCGCACGCTGCGCCCCAGCTTTTTCTGTTCGGTAAGGTAAGCCGCCAGATTAGCGTTTGCCGCCTCAAGGCAGGGACCAGCGGCCACGCCGTCGAACAGGTGCAGCCTGGCCTTCACGCTGTAGCTGCGGATAGTTGCCCCCTGAACCGTCACACGGTCGGCTACCGGGCGCACGCTGTCGGCGCTCAGTGCTGTGTCCACTGTAGTCAGCAAATCCGCTGCCGCCGTGCCGTCACCTTCGCGACTCAGGACAGTGATCAGTACTGTCGCCGGTGACGGGCTGATAGCGGACACGTCCTGCACCCGGCCATCGGCGCTTTTAGCGTGAAACTCATACGCGCCCGTCGGTCCGGCCACGCTCAGCCCCTCAAACGCCTCCGGCACGCGGACGCGCAGTGCGTCGTCTGATTCCATCACTGCATCCACCGGCGGCACCGCGTCGGGATTCGCAGGCGTGATGGTCAGTCGCTTCACGTTATTGCGGGCGGCCTGCTGGTCCAGATCGCTGCCGATTGCGTAGGCCACCATTACCGCCTGCGCAGCCTCATTGATGCGCTGGCGCAACAGGATTTCGCGGTAGGTGTTTTCCTGCAGACTTTTCACAATCGGTTCAGACTCCAGCGCCAGCACGCGGCGCATGGCGGCCTGTTCATCCGCCGGATAAAGCGCAATCAGCGCCTCTTTGCGCTCTGCGAGCAGCGTTTCAAAGTCCGGCACCTCAATAATCTGCGGTGCGGGCAGCTGGGAAAGGTCAATTACTGCCACTGTTCACCCCCGTTGGTACAGACATAGCAACCGGCGAACCGTCATCCCGCTGGCCGGTCAGCTCAACCACCATAGAGCCGTCAAAGTCGCTGGTAAGGTTTACGGTGCTCAGCCTCACGCGAGGCTCCCAGCGGCTGATGGCGACATACACCGCCGCCATTACCTGCAGGCGGATCACGTCGTTCTGTGGCTGGTCAATCAGCACCGACAGCAGCGAGCCGTAATCACGCCGGGCGATGCGGCTGCCTTCCGGGGTGATCAGGATGTCGCGCATGCTCTGCCGGATGTGATCGATATCGGTAATGGCTTTGCCGTTGTCGCGGTTCATGCCGAGATACATCATTGCGGGCCTCCTGACATATCGGTGCCGGTCTTCACTTTGTTGTGTAAGTGCTTATCAGCAATCACGCCGTTAGAACTCATTGAACCGCCGCCGTGGGTCACATCACCGTTCATCGTGATGTCACCGTTAATCCGTGTCTGGCTGGCCTCTATCCCCAGCGCATCGGTGATCAGCTGAATGCCGTCCGCCGCTTCAATGCGCACGCTCCTGATGTTCTTTATCAGCAGCTGGCCGTTTTCCGGCTCGTACTGAAACCAGCCACCGTCCTTAAACACAGTGGTGGTGCCGTCTTCTGAATAGTCGGGCGGCGGGAAGGCTTCGGAATAAATGGCGGGCAGCGCAAAAGCGGTTTCAAGATTGCCGCCCAGGCTCAGCAGCACAACCTGTTCCCCGACGGTGGGCTGCCACCATGTGCGCGTATTACCGGCGCGCAGGGTGAGCCAGTTAATCCAGTTGGTTTCGAGGTCACCCGTTTTCACCCGGCACAGCCAGTTCACCGGGTCCACTTCGGACACAATGCCGGTGCGGATCAGGTTGGTGATAAGGCGCATAATTTCGGTGAGTTTTTCGTTCATGAAGGAAAGATGCCTTTAAAATTGAAAGCATTCACCGAAATGGTATTGTGTGAGGAATTACACAAAGCAAACTACAAAGCAGGACGGCTATGTCTTTTTTTAAATATGTCAGCATCGAAACGCTTGAGAAAATTCTCGCAGGAAGCGTTCGCTTTACTCAACCAGGCGCTTTTAATGATCCTTTTGAACTTGCTGTTGAAGTATATAATCCTCATGTTGGGATGGAGGGTAATCTCGAATTACATTTTGATGTGCTTTCTCCAGCCAGAGATATAAAAAACTATCTCCTTGAATCAAGCTTTATCGATGATAATTGTAATGATGTTTATGCTCGCGAGTTAAGGTCGAAAATAGACAATTCGATAGGAATGTTATGCGTAACTAAAAATGAAAGCTCCCATTTAATGTGGGCGCACTATGCCTGTGAGTATTCTGGTGCAGTGATAGAATTCGACGAATCTCATGATTTTTTTAGGGGCGCGTTTAAAATTGAGTACATTGAACACAGACCTAAGTTTCATATGGATTACTTTCTAAGTGGAGATGACTTACCAATATCAGAGATATGCTTGAAGTCGGAAGTGTGGGGTTATGAAGAAGAATGGCGCATAGCCCGATCATTAATAGACTGCAAGAGAGTAAAAACAGCATCCAATAAATATGACATTTACACAATGGCAATACCATTAGATGCAATAAAGGGAGTAACCTTAGGCGAACGCTGCAAGCTTGATGACGCAAAAAAAACCTATCATAAATTAAAGAACACCTCGGTGGCACTTAAAATAGCAGCGCTCGCAAACTGGAATTATGAATTCAGATACGAATATGTAAAAGGAAATGCTCCAATTAGCAAAGTGGGACCTTTAATTAGTCCATATACCGCAGATATTTTTCTTAATGAAAAAGGTGTATTAGGTGAAACGGCCCGATGGGCTAAACAACATCATCATTTAAATGCAGCCATTAAATGGCGCTTATAAACTTAAGCCTCATTTAACCAACGAAGCAGGGTTCCATGAATCGTGCTTTCCACGTCGCCGTTCACGCCCAGCAGTGGACGTTCAGCATATTTCACGATCGGGCCGCGACGACTTATCCGGTCCCTCAGGCCGTAGTGATGGACGCGGGCCAGCTTCTGAACCCCCGGCACAAAGGCAACTTCAGCGGTGTCTGCATTCGCCTGCGCCTTCAGATACTTCGCTGTTTTCAGCTTCGCAAACATGCCGCGACGGATGCGCCCCTTTTTGCTGCGGGCGCTGACGCGGCGCGGCTCCCATGCGGTGCCGTCCGGGGAACGCTGCGCGGTGATGTTCGCCTGCTGAATGCGGCGCACGTCGCGCGCCACCTCACGCAGCATCTTCTTCCGGGCGGCAGGCTCCAGCTGTGACAGCAGCGCCGCCAGCCATGCATCCACTTCATGTAGTTCAGCCACGTTTCACCGTCCAGACTTCCTCCGGCGCGTCCGGCTCGGGCATTGCCTCAATGCTGACTTTACCGTCTACAGTGGTTGCTACCACGCGCTCGGTCAGCTTCAGGTCCATACTGATGTCGCAGCGGTCATTCCCCAGAATATCGACCTCAAACGAAAACAGCCTTTCGCGCGCCTCACTGTTATGCAGCGCGTCGGGCTGATTTTCCCGCAGCCACAAAAGCACCGGGGCCATCAACAGGTTCTGGTCGCCGGTAAAGTCGGTGATCACCACGTTTAGGGTGTAGCGATACTCCCACGACAGGGACGCGGCGGACGTGGCGACCAGCTGGCCGCTGTCCACGAACAGGTGCAGGCGGTCCGGGTTGTCGGCCACGTAAGGGACGGACTTATTCAGAGCGCTGCGTAAGGACTGCGGCTTGTTCATCGTCTTTTTCCTGACAGCTGATGATGGTATCGACCTTATCCGCGCACGCCGCCCAGGCGGCCTCGGTTTCATCCAGCAGGGCATTCAGATCGCCGTTACTTCGCGGCGAGGCCGGGTCCAGCTGGCAGCGGGTGATTTTCGGACAGCCACTCACGGTAAGATTCACCTCCTGAGAGGGCCGGTCGCTGGCGCAGCCGGACAACAGGATCAGGCAGAGCGGCATCAGCCCAGCGGCGAAGGTCTTCATTTTCACGTTTCAGTTCCTCAATCTTTCGCTGCCGGTCACGCAGCAGCTGGCCGTTGCGTTCAGCGGCGGCGTAAAGCTGCGTCTGCGCCTGGCTGCTGGTCTGCGTCAGGATATTCAGGGCAATCAGCTGGCTGTTTTTCTGGCTAAGCTTTTTGCCCTGGCCCTCAATGGTGGTCTGCTGCGCATCAATCCTGCCGTGGGCGCTGCTCAGCCGGTAAGACTGCACGCCGGTGACAAGCAGCAGGATCAGCACGATAACTGCCAGTGCGCGCGTCATGCCGCAGCCTGCTTAAGCTCTGGCCTGATCATCCAGCGATAAAACAAGGCGTTCAGGCTCATGAGCACCGTCAGCTGCCATCCCGCTGTCCACATCACCACTGCGATAACTACGCGGTGATACCACCTGAGCGGCACGCGGTCAGCCAGCTGCGCAAACCTCAGCAGCCAGGCAAATATCCGTTTACGCTCCCCGCCGGTAAAAGCTGCAGCGCAGCACAGCCCGGAAAAACCGATGAAAGCCCATGCGATAAACTCCGCCCAAAGCAGTGCCGCCAGCGGATAGCCCGCAAAGCTGCCGTGACTGATACTGACCAGCGTCAGCAGGACGGTGAGTGACGCCGTAAACCACCATTTTTTAATCATCTGCATTTCAGACTCCTTTAAGGCACCATGCCAGCTCACGCCCGCGCCGGTTATCCAGCCCCTGATTAAATACGCCTTTCACGTACACCCAGCGCGGCAGCTGATAACACGCCTCGCTCCATTTACCCTTTTTCAGCAGCGACACCATCGTGGAGCCGCACACGTTGCCGGTGCCAACGTTGAACGCCAGCGACACCAGCGCGTCATAAACCTGCTGCGGCATGGAAACCGCCACGCAGCGCGCCAGTGCCGCCTCAGTGCGCAACACGTTGGTAATGAAATTCCCCGCCGCCTGCCGTTCCGTGATGGACCTGCCCGGTACCACGCCGGAGGTATTCCCGATCCCGTCGGTCCACTTCCCCGCGCTGCACTGGTACGGCTGCAGGCGGCAGCCCTCATAATCGGCAATCAGCCGCAGCCCCTCCACGGAGGTGTGCAGCTGCTGAAAACCGGGCAGCGTGGCGGCCAGTGCCAGCACCACGCCCACGGCGCAGCGCTTAACGATCTGCAGATTCATAATCACCCCGCGTGATGCGTCCGCTCAGCAGCAACTGATAGGTTTTGTGTTTGTAGTACCAGCTGATAAGCGCCATCAGCAGGCCGATGAATACCCCGGCGACGGTGGACATGTCCTTCAGGTCCATGCCTCCCAGCCACGCCATCACTACCGCCATGCACCAGGTGATAAAGGTGCTGATTTTTTCCCACATGATTCAGTCCCAAAGCTGGACGGCCTGCACGGTGGCCGTCGTTGTCACGTCCGGCAACTCCACCTCCAGCCCGTGCGGTAAGAGGGGGCCGTGCTCCGCCAGCCCCGGATTTGCCTGCAGTACCTGTTCCGTCATCCCCTGTGTGCGCCCGTAGTGACGCCAGCAGAGTGCGTCCACCGTGTCATACTGCTGCGCACGCACTTTCATCAGATAAGCTCCACGGTGCAGTGCGGCATGTCCTGCACGCGGCTGATGGCCCAGCGCGCATCGCGCCACAGGTCGCCGCTGGCATCATTCAGTTCTTCGCCGCGCTTCACGGCTGAGGCTGTGGCGTCAAAGTCCTGATAGCGCTCGTTCAGCACCGCGCGCGTCCAGCACCACACCGCATTCATGTAGTGATGCAGGCGCACGCTCTCACCGGCCAGCTTCTCAGCCGGAACGTCGGCCAGGCCGTTATGACCGGCCAGCTCCTGCCGCTCACGCCACGGGTAAAGCTCCGCGTTAACTTCCGCCATTGCGGTCAGCACCACCTGACGCAGACGCTCCGGCGTCACGGTGCCGTCAACGCGCATGACGCTGCGGAACTTCGCCAGATCGACATCCGGCCAGAATGAGTTATTGGGGATGATGTCCGGCGCTGCCGTCGCCTTCTGTGGCGCGATAAATTCCATTGCTCTGTTACTCCTGAATAGGTGGGCGGTGGACGGGGTTTTGATGCGGCGCTGCCTGTCGCCACCCCGTGCCGCCCCGCGCGTGGGCACGTCCGGTTATCAGCTGGCGTTACGGATCTTCCGCTCCAGCTGCTCAATGTCTTTTTTAACGCCGCACTTTTCGTCCAGCTGCAGGGCGCGCTTCAGATGGTTCAGCGCGGATGCAGGGCTGCTTTCCGTCAGCACCCAGCCGATGGACTTGTGCAGACGGGCGCGCGACTGATCGGGCATGTCGTGTGCGTCCACCACCTCCAGCGCCTCCAGCAGCAGCGCCGGATCAAAAGGCGTCTTTGCCAGGATGGCCGCCTTTGCCGCGTCGGCAATTTCTTCGGCCAGCACCGTCGCCGTGGTGCGGCTTCCCAGCGGCATCGCCCAGCCGTGTTTCAGCGCGTGGCGGCCAATCGCGAGCGCACCGGCATAGTCACCGGCGTCAACGCGCCACAGCATCACGTACATCAGCACGTCGTCCTGCTGCGCGCCGTCAGCACTCAGCACGCCCTCAGCCCAGGCGGCGTACTTCGGCAGCACTTCCACCTTGATTTCGGCCTTTCGGACGTTGGACTGAATGCCCTTGAGGCGGCGGCGGTCTTCGTTCAGCTGCAGCAGCATCAGGTCATAGCCCTTTGTGCTGCGGCCACTGCCGCCCGACCGGGCGGCCTCCTGTGCCTGAATAAAGCGCGTATGCGCGCGGAAAGGGTTAGTCACGGGTTACGCTCCGCCTTTGCTGCCATCACCGGCATCACCGGCATCACCGGTATCACCGGTCTGCGTGGTGTCCGCGCTGGCGGCTGAACTGCCCGCGCCGCTCATGGACTTCACCACACTGGCCGCCACGGCGGCGATGCGGGCGATTTCCGCTTCGCTCATTTCGCCCGGCTCTTTCTCCGGCTCCTGCTCCAGCAGCTCGATGTTTTCCACCAGGCAGGTGCAGTCATAGTCCTCAACCACGTAAGCCTCGTTAACCGACTCAAGGTTTTCGATGCGGTCACGTTTCGGGTTGTCAATGATCGAGCGGCGGCGGGTTTCTTCCTGCCAGTAGATGGACAGGTTATCCAGGCGGGTGATCAGCAGCGCATTCGCCGGGAAGTACGGGGCGCGGACCGCCTGCAGGCCGCCGATGCGCTTCTGGCTGATGATCAGATCAGCGGCCAGCGCTTCGGTGTTGGGCTGGCTCTGGTTGACCAGCGGGAAATACTTATCAGCCAGCAACTGGCGTCCGCAGATCACCACCAGTTCAGTGTCGTCCTGATACTGCACGCCGATTTTTTCCGACACCGCGCCCATAACAACCGCGTCCAGGTTACGGAACAGGCCGTTTTTACCCACGGTGATTTTGTCCGACACCACTTTGCCGTCGTCACCGATGTGCTGACCCAGCACCTGCGCCGGTTTTTCCTGGCGGATTTTTTCCAGCCAGCCAATATTCACGTCCTGCAGCAGCGGGTTCTGCACGCGGTTGGAGGTCTTCTCACGCTTCAGGCCGTTGAAGCCGATCATGATGCGGTCCAGCGCCTGACGCTTCACGATGGCGTCACGGATGCGCACCTGGAAATCGCTGAACTTCGCCCACATGTCCAGCTTCGAATAAGGCAGCGCCGTGTCAAAGTTGGTCTGCGTGCATTTGTAGCCATCGCCGTCAATGTAGGTCGGATCGGTCGGCTCGCGCTCTTTCTGGGTGGTATCGGTGGTGCCTGCAATGGTGGTGCCGATCCCCAGCCCCAGCCGTTCGCCGCTCTGCTCACTGACAGGCATGATGTTGATGGCCTGCAGGAACGCGGACGACTCCTGAATTTTGCTTTCCAGCGTCTGCGACACGGATGGCTCAATGGTGAATTTGCTGTTCAGCGCGGACAGATCAATCTTGTTGATTTCTGCCAGCACCGACATGTAAGCATTCAGCTTAAAACGGGTAGTATTTTTCATCGCTTCGCTTTCTCTGTTCGTTAAAAAGGTTTGCCGCCGCTGTATCAGCAGTCGGTGCGCACTTCGCCGCCGCTGCCGTTACCCTGCGTGCGCGGGCGGACCTGCTGGCGGCCATCTTCCCGGCTCAGCTGCTGCTGCAGTTCGGTAAAGTCCGCCTGCAGCTGTTCGCGCTTCAGCACTTCCTCACCCAGCGCACTGCTGAAATGTGATTTCAGGCTGTCGGCCTGTTCGCTCAGCGCCGTTTCAATGCGCGCGCTCAGGTCCTGCTGCTCGGTGGCAATCAGCTCAACGGCCTGATGCACGTCGCTGAAGCGCGCCGCGTCGGTCTGCTGCTGTCTGCTGAACATCGCTTTGATGCGGGTAAACAGGGCGGGCTTTTCGTCGGCCACATCCTCAAACTCGATCAGGGTTTCTTCAGCGGCAGAGAAAACGTTGTCAGGATGCTGCTTACGGTTTGCCAGCGGGTTCGCCCCGGCGCTGGCGCTGAACTGCAGCATTTCCGTGCCGAGGCTGGCCGGATCGTCGGTCACGGCCAGGCCAATCAGATAGGCCGCGCCGGTGTCCGCGAATTCCGGGCGGATTTCCATAGAGGTAAATATTTTCTGCATGGTGCCGGTCAGCGTGACCAGCTCGTCAGTCGGGTTGATCAGGGCGTACAGCCCCAGCTTGCCCTTCAGCGGACCGTCGCTGATTTCTTCAGCGTCCAGCGCTTCCACTACGCCAAAGCGACGGAATGGACTGTCTGGCGTGTAGCCCTTGATGTGCTCCATGTTGATCACGGCGGTGTACAGCTCAGGGCTGTAATTTGCCGCCATCTGTTCAAGCCAGCTGCGCTCGATGGTGCGCCCGTCCGTGGTGGCACCTTCCACCCCGATACGAAAACGCTTTGCTTTCTTTGCCATTGTCCAGGCTCCGGTCAGTAAAACTCTGTGAGGCTCTATGGTTGCGGCGGCAGGGGTATCGAAACAACGCGCGGACGTTGTGCGGGAAACCACACAATGAGGGATGGCGGAAAAGGAAACGGCGGGGCCGTATTTTGGCTGCATGAACATGACACCCGCCCCCGACGACCTCGATCCCCGCAGGCAGGCTTTACTGCTGTACTTTCAGGGATACCGCATCGCCCGCATTGCTGAAATGCTGGGAGAGAAACCCGCAACCGTTCACAGCTGGAAAAAGCGCGACAAGTGGGGCGACTATGGCCCGCTGGATCAGATGCAGCTGACCACTGCCGCACGCTACTGCCAGCTCATCATGAAGGAGCAGAAGGAAGGGAAGGACTTTAAAGAAATCGACCTGCTGGCGCGCCAGTCCGAGCGCCACGCCCGGATCGGTAAATTCAGCAACGGCGGCAATGAAGCGGACCTGAACCCGAACGTGGAGAACCGCAATAAAGGTCCGCGTAAGCCCCCGCAAAAGAACCTGTTCAGCGACGAACAGATTGAGAAGCTGCAGGAGGTTTTCCACGGCTCGATGTTCGGCTATCAGCGCCAGTGGTGGGAAGCCGGTAATAAATATTCGGTACGCAACCTGCTGAAGTCGCGCCAGATTGGGGCCACCTTCTTTTTTGCCCGCGAGGCGCTGATCGATGCGCTGACCACCGGGCGCAATCAGATTTTCCTGTCAGCCAGTAAGGCGCAGGCGCACGTCTTCAAGCAGTACATTATTGAGTTTGCCCGCGAGGTGGACGTAGACCTGAAGGGCGACCCGATGACGCTCAGCAACGGCGCGTGCCTGTACTTCTTAGGCACCAACGCCCGCACCGCGCAGAGCTACCACGGCAATCTGTACCTGGATGAATATTTCTGGATACCCAAGTTTCAGGAACTGCAGAAAGTGGCGTCCGGCATGGCGCTGCACAAGAAATGGCGCGAAACCTACTTTTCCACGCCGTCCAGCCTGACGCACAGCGCTTATCCTTTCTGGTCCGGCTCGCAGTTCAACAAGGGCCGGGCCAAAGCGGACAGGGTTGATATCGACCTCAGCCATCAATCACTGGCCGCCGGTCGCCTCTGTGAAGACGGCCAGTTTCGCCAGATTGTCACGGTTGAAGATGCGGTGCGCGGCGGCTGTGACCTGTTTGACCTGGAGCAGCTGCGCACGCGCTACAGCCCGGAGGACTATCAGAACCTGCTGATGTGCGTGTTCATGGACGATCTGGCGTCGGTGTTCCAGCTGGCCATGCTGCAGAAGTGCATGGTGGACAGCTGGGAAGTCTGGACTGACTTTGAAGCGCTGGCGCTGCGGCCGTTCGGCTGGAAAGAGGTCTGGATCGGCTATGACCCTGCGAAGGGCACGCAGAACGGCGACAGTGCCGGATGTGTGGTCATGGCACCGCCTGCCGTGCCGGGCGGTAAGTTCCGCATCCTTGAGCGCCACCAGTGGCGCGGGATGGACTTCCGGGCGCAGGCTGACGCCATCAGGATGCTGACGCAGCAGTATAACGTCACCTATATCGGCATCGACTCCACCGGCGTCGGGCTGGGCGTGTATGAGAACGTCAAAGCCTTCTTCCCGCAGGTGAAAGAGTTTGTTTATAACCCGAACGTGAAGAACGCCCTGGTGCTGAAGGCTTACGACACCATCGCCAGCGGGCGGCTGGAGTTTGACGCCAGCCACCTCGACATCGCGCAGTCGTTTATGTCCATCCGCAAGGCCACCACGGCCAGCGGCAACCGTCCGACCTATGAAACCAGCCGCAGCGAAGAAGTCAGCCACGGCGATTTAGCCTGGGCGACCATGCACGCGCTGGCAAACGAGCCGCTGCAGGGACAGGCGGCACACACGCAGAACATTGTGGAGATTTACTGATGAGCAAACGCAGGAACCGCACCCGCACGCAGCCCGTGCCGCAGCCGGATAACATGACCAGCGGGGCAGCGTCGGAGGCGTTTACCTTTGGCGACCCGATCCCGGTGCTGGACCGCCGCGAACTGCTGGACTACGTGGAGTGCGTTATCAATGATCGCTGGTATGAACCGCCCGTGAGCGTTGACGGGCTGGCGCGCACGTTCCGCGCCGCCGTGCATCACAGCTCACCCATCAGCGTAAAGTGCAATATTCTGGCGAGTACCTTTATCCCGCACCGCCTGCTGAGTCAGCAGGCGTTCAGCCGCTTTGCGCTGGATTACCTGATTTTCGGCAATGCCTATCTTGAGAAGCGGACCAGCCGCCTCGGTAACGCGCTGAAGCTGGAGCCGTCGCTGGCGAAGTTCACCCGGCGCGGCCTCGATTTAGACACGTACTGGTATGCGCACTATGGCATTAACACGGAGCCGTATGAGTTTGCGAAGGGCAGCGTGTTTCACCTGATGGAGCCGGACATCAATCAGGAGATTTACGGCCTGCCGGGCTACCTGTCGGCTATTCCGTCGGCGCTGCTGAATGAGTCGGCTACGCTGTTCCGCCGTAAGTATTACCTCAACGGCAGCCATGCGGGTTTCATCATGTACATGACCGACCCGGCGCAGAGCCAGCAGGACGTGGACAATATCCGTGGTGCCATGAAAAGCGCAAAGGGCCCTGGCAACTTCCGCAACCTTTTTATGTACAGCCCGAACGGGAAAAAGGACGGCATCCAGATCATCCCGCTGTCAGAGGTGGCGGCAAAGGATGAGTTTCTGAACATCAAAAACGTGAGCCGCGATGACATGCTGGCCGTGCATCGTGTGCCGCCGCAACTTATGGGGATCATTCCAAACAACACCGGCGGATTTGGTGATATTGAGAAGGCCAGCAAGGTGTTTGTGCGTAATGAACTGATGCCACTACAGAGACGCTTTGAGGAACTGAACAGCTGGCTGGGTGAGGATGTTATCCGGTTTGCACCGTATGTACTGGATATTGAATAGCAGACACTAAAAAGCCCGGCTACGCCGGGCTAGATTTTTAACGCCGATTTTGTCGCTTTCTTTTTCTGGTAGAAACAGGCTTCTGCTCTCGATTGTTGTCTACCTTTTCATGCGTATCCATATCAAACCAAGAAGCCTGCGCGACCTCACTCATCGGAAAAATCACGCTAGTGTCCACATCACCCAGCTCACTGTAATCGTTGGAAAAAAGAACCCGCAGATTATCTTTTTCTCTATATCCAGACATTATGGGGTTGATTGAGACCTCAAGGTTAGGACCTTGCTTCTCATTCGGCTCGCTGATCATATTCACCGTGCCAACATAAACCTTCCTGCTTTTTAGGCTAACCAGTACGGGCTTGTCTTTGGTAGCTGAATCAAAAAACAGTTGCCCCAGCGAACCTTCAGAAAGTATTTCTTTAAGCGCCGACAATCTAATTACCTGCTTGAAAAAGGCAACCTGTCCATTGTCGTTCTTGAAGCCGCTCAGTATGTTAGCTGCCAGATAGATCCCAAATTTTGCTGCCTGAGTCCATACCACAGCAGCAAGAACCATACTCAGAGATAAAAGTATCAGCCATGATGCCAGACGGTTATCTTTCGAATTATTGCTGAGGTCAATCCATGCTGTTAGCCATGTTGCTAAAGTGAAGCCAGGTACAAGCCATTTCATCAGATAAGCGGCGCAGACAGAGGCGATCAGACACCATATGCCATATGTGGCCACCTTCATGTAGAGAAGCTGGCCATCATATCTGTGTAAGCGGAAGTAGGTTTTGATTCTGTATGGTGAGGAAATTATTATCTGCCCACTAGCGAGCAATGGAATTATGAGAAGTGCGAACATTAGTCGTCGTCGCTGTCCTTGCTTCCTGCAGCAACAGCATTAGCGTCTTGCTCTACAAAACGCTTAGCTGCTTCACGGTAATGAGACAACTTCTCTCCGTTATCATGCACGATAACCGAACCGCGACCAACAACGCGTATGTCCTTAACTCCGGACTTTTCTAAGCGATCAGCCATGGCCTTACCACCTGCCACATAACCATTCAGACCGAACATTTTCATCACTAACTCTTGCATACAAACCTCCTTAACCTTCCCACGTAAAACGGTTCAATTCTTAACGATTTACAGGTACTGCCCGTATGGGGCGGCGAAGTTTAGCACAGATGCGCCACGGCATTAAGCGCTTTATCTGTACAGATTAGACAGAACTTATCCTTCATAGTTCTGTTTTGGGTTGACCACCTTTTGACCGTAATTAACAACGTCATCTTTAAAAGCTCACTTAACTTAAGTTGCAGCCAGCCATTTAATCAAGTGCAAAATTCGCACAACACGATAAAATTTACTGCTTAAAGTTTTGAAGGAAGGAATGGCAAGCTTTGACACTTCACTGCAATGTTTCAGTACGGTATCTTAATGTAGCTTCAATTCTCGACTTGCTGAGTTAGTACATTCATGGCTGATTTCATCAAATACCCACCAGAGCGCCTCAGCACCATCCTGCGAGGCGCTCTTTTTTTTCAACCTCTAACCTGTCCTGTTCCCACCGAGACGCCAGCGGCCCGGAAATTGCGCCGCACTCTGACCATCTGTCCCCATCAGCGCGCGCTCGTAGCCCCGCCACGCCTGCCCGCTTTATGTAGCGGTTTTCATGCAGGTGCATGATATAAGCAAAAGCCCGCCAGAACTGGCGGTGCAGCGTTAAGCCGATCCTTAAACGATCATGCGATCTCATGCAGCATAGACATGCATTACGAGGGAAATGAAAACACTAACCAAATGACCGCTTGAGAAACGAAGCAGATAAGCTAACAAAGCTGAAGATCCGCTTTGAGCGAAAAGCGGACGTCGATAATTTTCCTGCCGCAACTGAAGGTACCCCTGATCCACCCTAAGTCAGCAGGGGAAAGTCTGTATTAAGGTTTTATTAAACTCAGTCGGTCAGAATAGGGCCACTCTTTTTCTGACCGGATTTAATATTTTATTATGAACAGCCTTGAGCTCCTGAACCGAAGCTGGTTTCTGTCCCTGAACGCAGGCCCGGGTACACCAGCTGGCTGGATAACTTTCGCCACTTTCTGCGCGCAGTACACGCTTTATATTATCCCGCTGACGCTTCTGGGAAAGTGGTTTCTTGGGGGGAAGGCCGGACATCAGCGCGCACTCTTCTCCCTGGTCACCATCCTTATGGCGCTGGGCCTGGGATTTATCTGCACGACCATCTGGTTTCATCCCCGACCATTTATGGTGCCACTGGGGCACACCTGGATTTACCATGCGTCGGACACATCATTCCCCAGCGACCATGCCACGCTGTTCTTCAGTGCAGGCCTGTCGCTATTCCTTGCCGGGGCGCGGACAGGTGGCGGTCTGATTCTGTTGCTGTCACTTTTTGTGGCATGGTCGCGGGTGTTTCTCGGCGTGCATTTCCCACTGGATATGGCGGGAGCCGCTCTGGTTTCCGTGCTGGCCTGCCTGCTTGTTCGCTATCTCTGGCCTTTGATGAAGGAGAAACTGACTTCAGTTTGTGAGTACATTAGCACGCGTCTTTTTTCCTGGTTGCCGGTCGGATTTACACCGTAATTTCTTTAAAACCCAAATTACTTAAATTTTTTAAATAATTCATGCAGGAGGATACCAGCGGACAGATGACCGCGAGCAGGATGGATAACGCCAGCCGATCGCTTTGGTTACTCATCTTACTCCCCGTTGCTATAGAGAATTTTAACGGATGGGAAGAAAGACCCGGGCGCTTAAAAGCGAGTTATGCCCATGCTCATGAGTTGGCAATTTGTGCTTTAACTGCTAAGTTAAGTTAAGTTTTTTTAACTTTTATTTAACTTGTGGACCTCTGAAATGCGAATTCTGATATTTGACAGAAATCAGGCATCTTCCCGCTATGCCTCCACACTGATATCGCAACCCGGGTCCCTGACTGATACCTTTTCAGACGCCGATAACGCACTGCGTTCGCTTAAAATGTTTTGCCCGAATGTGTTTATCATTAGTACCCGCGTTCTCTGCGAAAAGCACTGCGCACTTATCAGGCACTGCCGTAAACAGGGACACAGAATGCCGGTGGTTGTCACGGCGACTGAAAGTTCGAAAGCGCTCCGGATTGCTGCCTTTGAAGCAGGCGCAGATGATATCGTGTCCGGAGAAATTGAGCCGGAGGAGTTTGTCGCGCGCGTGAGTGCCCTGGTCCGACTTACTCAGGCGCACTCACAGAACAGGATAGCGCTGCCGCCTTATGAGCTGGACATATCGTCAAAGCAGCTGACAAAGGATGGTACCGAAGTGGAGCTGACCAGCTTTGAGTACATCGTTGCTGAATGCCTGATGAAAAAAAACGGAAAGGTCGTGACAAGAGATGAAATAATGAATCAGCTTTATTCCGACGCAGACCTGCGGAATCCGGCTGTGATTAACGTGCTGATATGTCGCCTTAAAAAGAAGCTGTGCCAGGGCTCCGGATTTCAGATTAAGAGCATCCGCAGGCTGGGATACATTTTTCGGCCACAATAGAACAGGCTGCACCCACTGGTCGCTGATATAAGAAAATACGCCATAGGTATAAGGCGAACTAAGCGAAGGTCAGTGTCCGCTTCTGGCACAAAGCGGACGATCATTTTCAAAATGACCACCACGGCTAACGCCTCGCAATTGCTCGTTGTTCAACCTTGCCAGCGACAAAATAAATTTTGACGCCAGCAACGTTATCAGTGTTGATACTGCCAGCTATCGTCTTCCCATACTGCCTGCAGAATATCCATAACATTCTTTTTATCATCGTCCTGTCTGACTCCGCTCAGGACCACTCCGTTAGCACTACCCTTACGGATGCGAATACTTGTTTCGGGGTAAACCGGCAGGAAATTTCTGTAAAGCTCAGCTTCAAGGGCGCTGAGAATGTCTTCACTGATTTTCGGCTCTTTGTTAATCATGATTTCAATATGCATAAGTCCCTCTCAATGGCGTTCGACTTCAGATTTAAATGATTTGGCTTTTCTAACCTCAGCCATCAATTCACCTGATAACTCTACTAACCAGTGAATTGCCATTTCCTTTTCTTCGAAATCACACGTATCAAAAGCAACTTTTTTAAGAATAAAATCAATACGCTGGAGTTTAATTTCTTCCAGAAGATGATCGCTCATTTGCCCTCCCTCGACACAACAACTGTATATGCGTACAGTATAGTATGAGTTATCAAATGTGAACTGTTTTTTAAGTTAAAATGGCCCTACTCGCGTAAATTTGAAAATTTAATAGCTATGAGGACCAACAACTTATGAGAAAAGCATGCATCGAACTTCACTCTCCGTTACGTGCTGCATACCTCATTGCCGGTGAGGTTGGAACAGGCAGAACACTGCTGGAAGTGCGGCTTTCCGCCTATGACCCATTGGCACCCGACAAGATAAAATGGCAAAAAGCGATTGCGTTATGTCAGCAGAAAGCAGTCCTGCTCAAATATGAAGTGACAGTTATTCGCGGACAGCGATTAGCTGGCGATATTTAGAGATCACCAAAGGTGGTAGACATGCTGATTACTACATTCGCGCCTCTTGCAGTCTGCCATTATCAAAAAACAATCGCATGTTTGCTCCGGCATTAAGATTACATCCCTTTAAAAGCAGCTTAATTTCCTCTTCGCTCCCATTAAACCCCCTGGCTCTGAGTTCCAGCTCTAAGCGTCGGCGCTCCGGCCCCGTACAGTTATTGACAGAACTCCAAGGGGCGGCAATGCCGCCAGAAAAACCAGCCTCCGCTGACACTTCGGCCAACTTAGCAACCTTTTCCCATTTGACCAGGCGCGTCATGACTTCTGAATCCGGTACCATCGGCGAATAGATACCCTGCACCCGCTGAACATCTTCGCCGTACTCATTACCCATTTCGGTCAGTTCATAGCAAAGGCGGATCACTAAATCCTCACGCGCAACTAACGGCCCGCCCTGTGCCATCGTATAAGACGCCCAGCAACTGGCAACGGAAGCTGCCGCCAGCACCGCATCCATCTGCTTATCTGGCAGACGTGCATCACCCATGCGGCGCAGCTCACGCCAGACAGTTACAGGCGCACCGCCTATCTGCTGAAACTGACGAATACGCCAGCGTGAAGCCCATGCCGAAACAGCCTTAGCCATGTCGCGCATATTTGCGCCGGTTTCATCATCTTTTTCGCCTTCCATCGCGTAACCGTCGATGTTTTTTGAAATATATTTGGCGATATAGCCTGTAGCACTGCCCTTCTCAGGGTCGATTGGTTCAGCATGAAATCGTGCTTTCAGTGCCTGCGGCGTGGTCAGCTCCCCGGGATCCTCTTTGTAAGCCTGCTCACGCATGATTTGCTGAACCCGCTGGACGTTTTCAGGACGCATAAACAGCAGCATGTGCCAGTGCGGTGTGCCGTCGTGGTGAGGTTCAACAACGCGAAAGCCGAAGACATGAATATCTTCGCGGGCCAGTGCCGCGCGGATACGCGCCCATACGCGGCAGAGATAACGCTGGGTGTCGCGTGGGCTTGAACCGTTCCACTGAGAAACAAAGCCGCCCTGGCTGTAAACTGCGTGATAACGTGATGGTGCTGTGATTGTATAAAATTCACCTACGCACCCCGTTTCATTGGCGACATCTTCAAACCCGCGCATTCGGGTCATCAGTTCGCGGCGGCGTATTGCCGGATTGGACACGCTGCGGTTGACCATTTCATCCAGCGCAATACGGTCCCCCTCCTGATTGATGAGATCGAAGCGTTTGAAAAACTCGCGGTTACGTTTTTTCTGCTCAATCCATTCGGCCAGCGTACTGCGGGAAACGTAAGGTGATGCGGCTTTCTGTACCTGCCCAACCGCAATAGCCATGTGTTCACGCTGTAAATCTCGCATCTGCTTCAGGCGGCCACGCCACCATTCAGGAGCCATCATACGAAGCAGACCAGACTGGGCTTTGCGCAGAGGCAATTCACCTTTAGCTGAACAGAACTCTGCCCAGTAAGGTGGCTGCGTTCCTGTCAGCGCAGCCAGTTCAGCGATGTAACGGTATCCGGTAAGCGTCACAGCCAGTTCGTCCGCCTCATGTGGCATGGAGACCTTATCAACGAACTCAGCCAGACTTTGTGACAGGAAGGAGGCCACCTTATAAGCCAGATCGCGAATATCCTGGCGGTCCAGCGTCGGAAGGCGATCAAGCTGTCTGATAAAGGGCAGCTCAAACTGCGCCGCATCGTTCAGCCGGTAGCGACTGCGTACAAGCTGCAGACGCGGCAATACGCTCTGGCCGATGGTCTGGCGAAGAAACGCATTGGCTCGTCGACGGCCATGTTTTCCTGAAAAGATTTTTTGATAGCGGTCAGCGAAATATCCGGCCAGGTAGTCGGGAATATCATGCAGGTACTGGCTCCGCCACCCGTGGTCATCGGGGTTAGCGTTCCACAGCTTCAGCTCAGCCAGGGTCATGTCACGCGGCGTTCTGAGGCCATAATTCTCACGCTGCATTTTCAGGGCAGCGTGATAGTCACTATTAGACTCAGCAGCGTTTACGGCAATATCGGTCACATTGAAGCCATATGTTGAAGATGGCGGACAGCAATAATCTCCGCTGCGCGCTTACCCTCTCCGGCAGCTACGCCAACAGAGCGGGTAGCAGTGACTTTTGTCAGGTCAAATTCGCGGAAGATACTGCGGGTAAACATTGTGTCGCTGTTTGAAACGATGACCGGGTTACGCTCAGAGATACCCAGCAGGATGCAGGCCAGCGAGTGCTGATCATCGTCGCTGAACCCTTCGGTGTGATAAGCGGTGAACGTGCCGTGATACGGCGGATCGCAGTACACGACATCACCGGCATGGACCATGCTCAGGGTTTCTCTGTAACTCAGACATTCAAACGTCGCGCGCTGAGCCTTTACGGCAAACGCTTCGATTTCGGTCAGCGGGAAATATGGCTCTTTATAATTGCCGTAGGGGTTATTGAACTCACCGCGCTTGTTATAACGGCAAAGGCCACGGTAGCCGTGGCGATTTAGATAAAGGAATTGCGCAGCACGTTCAAGCAGTGGCAGCGCCGCGTTGAAGTTGAATTCTTTACGGACCTGATAATAACTTTCTTCCGTTTTATTCTGATTAAAGAGCGATGCCGCCACGACAATAAACGGGCGCGTATGCTCTTTAACCTGTCGATAAAGGTTAATCAGATCGGGATTAACGTCGGCCACAAGATAGGCCGGATAATTCGTATTCATCATAACCGCACATGAACCGGCAAACGGCTCAACCAGACGATCACCGGCGGGCAGGTGCTTAATCAGTTCAGGCATAAGGCCGGACTTGCTTCCGGCCCACTTCAGGATGGTTTTCATAATGCCGCACCTTTGTAATGCGCACTTTTAAGCTCACTGACTTCTTTGCAGGTCACGCATAGGGAAACGCCCGGCAGTGCGCGGCGGCGCTTTTCTGGGATTTCTTCGCCGCACGACAGGCAGAAAAACTCACTCGCCCCTGCCGGGCGGTGAGTGGCGTTAGCCAGATTGCGCGCCAACTCTTCCTGTACACGCTGCTGTACCATATCCATTGAATCGGCCATCAGTGCAGCTCCTGCGCTTGGTTCTCAAAGCGCTCTGCTTCTTTGTCCAGTAGCTCGATGATTTCCGCCGCTGACATTTCCTGCTGGCGGGCATGAATTGCCAGTGCGGCCAGGCGGATAGAAACGGACAGCGCATCATCAGAACGCTGCTCAGTTTTTGCCTTGCTCAGCAGGGCATTAAGCGCGTCGTCATCACCTTTAAAATTACGGGTCTGGATATTTCGCATTTCTCTTTCTCCTGAATTCGGGCAAAAAAATGCCCGGCGGGTTTACGCCATTTAATTTCGTTGGATTAATTAGGTAACGTCAGATTCTTTGGAAATAAACTCACGACTGCTTTTAAGTGATTCATTGCACTAATCAGCGCCTTTACTTCGTCACTCGTCAGTTCACTGAAATCAACGCTGTGACGTTCTTTGCTGATATTAGCCAGGAAGAAAATTGCGCTCAGTGCGCGGCTATTCTGTTCAGCCTGATGATCACGCTTATTACGCATATCTGCGATGAAACGTTTGAGTTCATTGCTGCAATCACCGTACATCATGGTACGAAGCGCAGAGATATGATTCAGTGCACTTGCGCGCTGCCCCACGTTCATCTGAACAGTGATACTTTCAGCTTTGTAACCCATAATTCTTTCCTCTTACCCGTTAATCCTGCCAGCAGTTCGGCCTGTGAAATTGCCGGGTGCCAGCGCCTGCCCTTCTCTGCCATAATCCAGCCGTGGCCGTAAGCTTGGGACGGGCTTTGCCGCTTAAGAAGCGGTGCCACTGAAAAAGCCATTTCTCACACCATCCCGATTGATGCACCGATACCGCTTAACACATCTGCAGTACCTGACAGTGCAGGGTTAGAATGCACCCGGGACTGAACCGCCAGTGCTGCAAGAGTCAGGCAGCGGATACCGGCTTGTACGTTCTGCACCAGACCACGGCGGCAGGCAGTTGTTAATTGCTCCTGGCTGACCACACCGGCAGCCAGCTGCCCCACTTCGGCAGTAGCCTTCAGGACATAAGCAGGCAGATTCTCATGCGCCATTTCGTTAACCGGCACACATGGCAAGCACTGCAGCTGCGCCAGCGCGCCGTCAATCAGCGTTGCGTCTTCGGTCAGATCGGTCAGCAGCAGCATTTCACGAACGGTTAACTGGTGAACCTGCTCCGGGTTGAGTTTGTTACGTATGGTCTGTGGATTCAGCCCGGCTTTATTAGCCAGCTGGATAATGTTGTGCTTCAGTGCAAACGCCCGGCAAGCATCATCAAAATGGCTATGTGTAGAAACTCGAAAATCAAACATGCAATCACCCTTCCCTGTTCCGATAATGCTATTGAGTACTTTTTAAGGAATTGCGGCTCAATGACTTGGAGACTTTGGCTGCTTGTTGTTCAGCCTCCTGATAAGAACGGATTGCATCTGCGCTTAGCGCCACAAGATTAATTAGAACTTTTTCGCGCTTGCCTTCTTTGCCAAGACGATGACGAAAAGGAGACAAGCGGCCATCGCCCAGCATCAGATCAATGGTGCTCATATCAAGGCCAGTAGCTTCGCTGTAGCGCTCCTTGGTCATGTGAGGGACCAGAAGCGTGATTGAAATGTTGTTTTGCATGTTGCACTATCTCCGCAATTTGCCGATTAAAATCGAACCTAATCTAATTAGCGGTAATCACACCCCCGAACCCGCTGACGACGATTAAAGTTCAATTTTGTGATCATGTCAATTCAGATATTGCGAGAATGAGACCAAATGAATTTTACAACTGGCGGGCAGGAAGTCGTTCACAGGCTACTTGATGTTTACAAAGTTAAGACAAGACAAGCACTTTGCGAGATTCTGGGCGTATCCAAAAGCACTATGGCAACGCGCTATATGCGCGACATGTTTCCTGCAGATTGGGTTCTGCAAGCGTCTATTGATACAGGTGCGAACGTTGAATGGATTGCATTTGGGACTGGAAATAAGTTCTCAAACGAGAACCACATTGCTATCAAAGTCCCAAGTGTTGAACTTATAAATGGCGACCTGACCCCGCGCGAGCACCTTTTCTTCGACAAAGAGCTTTATCCAGAAGAGTTAGACTCCCCCTGCGTACTCTTTGCTGGTAAGGGCAGATACCTTATGGATAAAGACGCTAAGGAAATATGCGATGGGCTGTGGCTAATGGACATTGATGGCAAAAAGTCGATAAGAGAAGTGATGCGCCTACCTCAGCAGAAAGTGAGAATTTCCAATGAGTCAGGGAGTTTTGACTGTCCTGTGGCTGACGTAGAGTTTATTGGATTTATCTCTTTGGTGATGCGTAAAGGCTAACTATGAGCGTGCGGAAACTTTCTACAGGGAAATGGCTTTGTGAATGCTATCCACAAGGACGCGATAAAATGCGAATCAGGAAGTCGTTCCCGACAAAAGGAGAGGCCGTTGCTTATGAACAATATGTAATGAACGAATCAGCAAGTAGGCCATGGATCATTGAAAAAACCGACAAGCGAACTCTTTTAGAACTAGCTCAGCTTTGGTATGACCTGCACGGGCAGACTTTATCGTCGGGTTTAATGGTTTTCCGAAAACTGAAACTTATCGCTAACGCTTTGGGAAACCCCCGAGCCACCGACTTCACTGCAAATGATTTTGCTCACTATCGCAAGATGCGACTGAGTGGGGAAATTTTTTTAGATAAGCGCTTTCCCTATGGTGCATCAAACACCACTTTAAATATGGACCACTCTCATTTGAACAGCATGTTTAGCGAACTGAGCAGGCTTGGTGAATGGTCGCTACCCAACCCACTTGAGAAACTAAGAAAGTTAAGCACGACTGAGCGTGAAATGGCCTGGCTTGATCAGGAGCAGATAGAGCGTTTGTTAAATATCAGTCGCGCAGAAGTCGATTTGAATCGCGTAATAAGAATATGCCTGTCTACCGGCGCACGATGGAGCGAGGCGCAAAACCTTCGCAAGTCACAACTAAGCCCAAACAAAATCACGTTCACCAATACTAAAAGCAAGAAAAATCGTACGGTGCCGATCTCGAAAGAGTTTTATAAAGAACTCAACAGCATCAAGAAAGAAATCATGTTCGATGACTGCCATTACAATTTTCTGAGGGCAATCAAAAATTCATCTATTCACTTACCCAAAGGCCAGATGACACACGTACTGAGGCACACTTTTTCTGCGCATTTTATGATGAACGGCGGCAACATTTTGGTACTTCAAAAAATCTTAGGGCATCATGACATCAGTATGACGATGAGGTACGCCCACTTTGCCCCTGAACATTTAGAAACAGCTATAAAACTTAATCCAATAGCAATGGCAAAAAGTGGCGGCAGATTGGCGGCAGAGGTTAGTCCTTATTAATCCTTACTAACCTTAAACGAGGTTGTAAGTTACTGTTAAACATATAAATAACTGTTTTTGCTAGGTAAATATGAAAATCGGTCTTTTTTACGGTTCCAGTACCTGTTACACCGAAATCGTAGCGGAAAAAATTCGCGATTTTGTTGGCGAAGAGTTAGTAACGCTGCATAACGTCAAAGATGACGACCCGCGCCTGATGGAACAGTACGACTTGCTGATCATGGGCATACCGACCTGGGATTTCGGTGAGTTGCAGGAGGACTGGGAAGCCATCTGGACGCAACTGCCCGCGCTGAATCTGCAAAACAAGATTGTCGCGCTCTATGGCATGGGCGATCAGATTGGCTATGGCGAGTGGTTTTTAGATGCGCTCGGCATGCTGCACGAGTTGCTCCAGCCGATGGGCGTGCGCTTTGTCGGCTACTGGCCGCTTGAAGGCTATGAATTTACCAGCCCGAAACCGCTGAGTGCCGATGGCGCGCAGTTTGTGGGGCTGGCGCTGGATGATGTGAATCAGTTTGAGGTCACCGATGAGCGTGTTGAGCAGTGGTGTGAACAGGTGTTAACCGAAACCGCCGCACTGCTCTGACCGGTCAGGCGCGCTGGTTTGCTGTTGTTGAACCCATGCGCCAGCAGACGATGATTGCCAGCCCTGTTGCCGTTAATGCCGCGCCTTACTGAAGCAGCTGGCGCGTAACGCCCGCCATTCGTCCGGCTGCATATTGTCCTGCATCAGCCACCAGCGCAGCGCAGCCCCCTGCTCGCTCTTCGCTACCAGCAGTACGCCAATCGGTAACCACCGCAGCGGCTGGGTGGGCCGCCAGCGTTTTCCCTGCCAGATCCAGCAATGAACGCTTTCCCGCTGCAATGTGCCGTGTCGCCGAATCAATCGCCGGTAACAACGCCAGCCTTCAGCCAGCATCAGCAGAATAACCGGCGTTTTAATCAGCCAGCCGCCCACAGGCAGCGTCATCAGGATTACACCAGGAACGGCAGCCACCAGCCAGGCGCACAGACATCCGCACGCCAGGCGAGAGGGTCGCAGCTTACATTGCCACCGGGCCGCGATCATGGTTACGCTGCTGGATCAGTTTTACCATCCGCTTAAGCTCCGGATCGGCTGGCTCGCCATGATTCATGAGCCAGTTAAACAGATCGGGATCGTCACTCTTCAGCAGGGCAACAAAGACCTGCTTATCCGTGTCGTTCAGCGTGTCATACTCAAATTTGAAGAACGGCATAATCGCCACATCCAGTTCCAGCATGCCGCGACGGCAGGCCCACTGAATACGTGATTTATCATTAATATCCATGCGTCAATTTCCACAATTCACAACGTGGCCGCTAGTGTAACCTGGTTTACTGCGGCTCGCAGGCGCAGCGTCGCAGGCTGTGCAACCTGCCACATTTAAGATTATCTGTTTTCAGGGTTATCACGCCTTTTGTGCGCCGTTTTCCGTAAACAGGTTGCATTGCCAGTCGGCTCTTTTAACATTGAAGACAATGTTCCGGATGAAGCTTCTTATACAGGATACCTCCATGCCCACTTTTACTTTACCGCCGCGCCAGCCTGCCGCGTCGTCTCGTCTGCCGTTAACCCTGATGTCACTGGATAGCTGGGCGCTGGTTTCCATTACCGGTGCCGACAGCACCGCTTACCTGCAGGGTCAGTTAACGCTGGATGTCGCGGCGCTGGATGCAGACCACCATTCGCCCGCCGCACACTGCGATGCTAAAGGCAAAATGTGGAGCAATATGCGCCTGTTCCATCGCGGCGAAGGCTATGCCTATCTGATTCGCCGTGACCTGCGCGACACCCAGTTGACCGAGTTAAAAAAATACGCGGTGTTTTCGAAAGTGACGATGGCGGCTGACGATGAGTCCGTGCTGCTGGGCGTTGCCGGTTTTCAGGCATGCGCCGCGCTGGCGAATCTGTTTGATAGCCTGCCCGACAGCGAGAAACCGGTCGTGCAGCAGGGAGAAACGACGCTGCTGTGGTTCGCCCATCCGGCCGAGCGCTTTCTGATTATTACCTCGCAGGCACAGGCTGAGACGCTGAAGCAGAAGCTCAACGATGATGCACAGTTCAATGACAGTCAGCAGTGGCTGGCACTGGATATTGAATCGGGAATTCCGGTGATCGATCCGGCCACCAGCGTGCAGTTTATTCCGCAGGCCACTAACCTGCAGGCGCTGGATGCCATCAGCTTTAAAAAGGGCTGCTATGCCGGTCAGGAGATGGTCGCCAGAGCGAAATATCGCGGTGCCAATAAACGCGCGCTTTACTGGCTGGCGGGTCAGGCCAGTCATCTGCCCGAAGCCAACGCCCCGCTGGAGTTGCAGATGGGTGAACGCTGGCGTCGTACCGGCAGCGTGCTGGCTGCGGTGCAGTTAGATGACGGCATCAGCTGGATTCAGGTGGTGCTGAATAACGATCTGGAGCCGGATAGCGTGCTGCGGGTTGAAGGTGACGAGGGCGGGCATCTGACCATTCAGCCGCTGCCCTATTCACTGGATGAGAGCTGATTCAGTCATATGGCCCTTCCGCTAAAGGAAGGGCCAGTGCTGCAATTCACAATTTAATCAGCGCACATAAAAGTAGATAGCGCAGAAGTGGCAGAGACTGCCGCCCAGCACGAACAAATGCCAGATAGCGTGGTTATAGGGAATGCGGCGCGCCACATAGAAGATCACCCCCAGCGAATAGATAATTCCGCCTGCGGCCAGCAGCCAGATGCAGCCCGCTGGCAGGATCATCGCCAGCTGATAAACCACAATCAGCGACAGCCACCCCATACAGAGATAGGTCACCAGCGACAGCGCTTTAAAGCGATGTGCAATCGTGAGCTTGAACAGAATCCCGGCCAGCGCCAGCCCCCAGATCACCGCCATTAATCCATATGCCAGCGGCGTCCTCAGCCCGACCAGCAGAAACGGCGTATAGGTGCCCGCAATCAGCAGATAGATGGCGCAGTGATCCAGCTTTTTCAGCCAGGGTCTGGCCGGTCCATCCGGAACCGCATGATAGAGCGTCGAGGCCAGAAACAGCAGGATCATGCTACCGCCATAGAGGCTGTAACTGATAAAAGTGAGGGTGTCCGCCTGCCGCGCAGTGGCCTGGTTGATCATCAGTATCAGCCCGACGATACCGAACAGGCAGCCAAGGCCGTGACTGATACTGTTGGCAATTTCTTCAGCAACTGAATAACCCGCAGCGGGCCGGTGTTTTTGAGAGAGTGTAGTGGTCATATCCGGTTCCTGAACAGCGCCATAGCAGTCATAACTGTTACCCAGCGTAGCCAATAATTTTTTCAGTGTACACGTGTACGCTAAAATTATTTAGCTGAAATTCACTCTCCGTTAAACCCGGTGCTGAATCTGGTAAACTGACTGCCGGTCAACTGTTCAATGAGCCATCCATGTTTTCGCATCGCGATCTTGCCCGCCTTAACGATCTGGAAATGCAGGTCTATCAGTTCATCATTAAGCATCGCGAAGGCGTCAGCTACATGACGATCCGCGAGCTGGCTGCGCAGGCTGGTGTCTCCACCACCACCGTGCTGCGTTTCTGCCGCAAGATGGACTGCGAAGGCTGGTCGGAATTCCGCATCCGCCTGCGCTTAAGCGAAAAACAGAGCGCGCCATTGCTCAACACGGCGGGCGTCAGCGAGATGCTGAGCTTTTTTAAAAGTATTAATAACCCGGAATTTGAACAGCTCATCGCCCAGGCCGCGCAGAAAATTAATCAGGCTGAGCGGGTCTTCTTTATTGGTGTCGGCACCTCCGGCAGCCTGGCAAAATATGGCGCGCGCTTTTTTTCCAATCTCGGTAAATTCAGTCATGCGATTGACGATCCCTATTACCCGGTCGCTCCCGATCTCTATGAAAATGCCATTGCCATTATTTTATCCGTCTCTGGTGAAACCGAAGAGATCCTGCGTATTGCCAGCCAGTTCAGTCTGAACAAGTGCAGAATCATTGCGATAACCAATACGGAAAGCTGCTCGCTGGCGAAGATTGGTGATTTCAACCTCTGCTACCATGTGCCGATTATCCGTATGGCGGACAACACGGATATTACGACGCAGGTGCCAGTGACCTATATTATTGAAGCGATCGGCCGCCAGCTGGGAAAATAAAACAGCCTGTTTTTCAGGTGTAACAAACGCAATGACTGGCGCGCTGTTATATCGTGACTTTCATTATTGCCTTGCTACACTCAGCCCAATTTCAATATCCGCAATGGGGTGGAGCATGAGTGCAGAATTGCAGTTACCAAAAGGCTTTCTGTGGGGCGGCGCGGTGGCGGCGCATCAGGTTGAAGGCGGCTGGGATCAGGGCGGCAAAGGCGTCAGCATTGCTGACGTGCTGACCGGCGGTTCGCATGGCGTTGACCGGGTGATCACCGACGGCGTGCAGCCTGGCCATTTTTATCCGAACCACAAGGGCGTGGAGTTTTACTCCCACTACAAAGAGGATGTCGCGCTGTTTGCCGAGATGGGCTTCAAATGCTTCCGCACCTCCATTGCCTGGACCCGCATCTTCCCCAACGGGGATGAGCAGCAGCCCAACGAAGCGGGTCTGCAATTCTATGACGATCTGTTTGATGAACTGCTGAAGTATGGCATTGAACCGGTTATCACCCTTTCGCACTTCGAAATGCCTTATCACCTGGTCAAAGAGTATGGCGGCTGGCATAACCGTAAAGTGGTCGACTTCTTTGTGCACTTCAGCGAAGTGGTGCTGAATCGCTATAAGAACAAAGTGAAATACTGGATGACCTTTAACGAGATCAACAATCAGCGTAACTGGCAGTATCCGCTGTTTGGTTACTGCTGTTCAGGCGTGATCTTCACCGAACACGAGAAGCCTGAAGAGGCAATGTATCAGGTGATGCACCACCAGTTTGTTGCCAGCGCCAGAGTGGTCAAACTCGGTCACGATATCAATCCTGACTTTCAGATTGGCTGCATGATCGCCATGGTCCCGGTCTACCCGTTTTCCTGCCATCCGGACGATGTGGTGCTGGCCCAGGAGTCGATGCATCAGCGCTATGTGTTCAGTGACGTGCAGATGCGCGGCTACTATCCGGCGTACACCCTGAAAGAGTGGGCGCGCAAAGGGTATAACATCCAGATGGAAGCGGACGATGCCGAGACGCTGCGCCAGGGTTGCGCCGACTATGTCGGCTTCAGCTACTACATGAGTAACGCCGTGAAGACCGATGCCAGCGGCGTTGACGACCCGATTACCGGCTTTGAAGGCGTGGTGAAAAACCCGCATGTGAAAGCGTCAGACTGGGGCTGGCAGATCGACCCGGTGGGCCTGCGCTATGCCATGAACGAGATGTACGAGCGTTATCAGAAGCCGCTGTTTATTGTGGAAAACGGCTTTGGTGCTATCGATAAGCCCAATGCCGACGGGCTGATTGAAGATGATTACCGTATCGACTATCTGCGTGCGCACATCGAAGAGATGAAGAAAGCCGTGACATATGATGGCGTCGAATTAATGGGCTATACGCCGTGGGGCTGCCTGGATTGCGTTTCGTTTACCACCGGCCAGTACGACAAGCGTTACGGCTTTATTCATGTGAATAAAAACGATGATGGCAGCGGCGACTTTTCTCGTGCGAAGAAGAAGAGCTTTAGCTGGTATCAGCAGGTTATCGCCAGCAACGGCGAAAACCTCTGATTCATTACTGAAACCCGTTAACGCCCACCGGCAGCGTCAATGATGCTGCCGGTGACGTAAGAGGCCGCGTCGCTGGCCAGCCAGACGATCGCTTCCGCCACCTCTTCTGCCTCACCGCCACGTCCCATCGGGATAATGCTGGCAAGCCGATCCACCCTGCCTGGCTCGCCGCCATCGGCATGCATCTCTGTATAGATGAATCCCGGACGGACGCCGTTAACCCGAATCCCCTGCTGCGCCACTTCCAGCGACAATCCTTTCGTCAGCGTATCCATCGCCCCTTTTGAGGCGGCGTAATCGACATATTCACCAGGCGCACCGGTACGTGACGCGGCCGACGAGACGTTTACGATCGCGCCGCCCTGACCGCCGTGATGGGTGCCCATCCGCTTCACCGCCTCACGACAACAGAGAAAGGTCCCGATGACGTTAGTGGCAAAGACCTTATGCAGGCGCGCCGCATCCAGCTGCTCTGTACGGCACTGCTGAAACAGAATCCCGGCGTTGTTCACCAGCAACGCCAGCGGCACAGACTGCTGGTCGAGCTGCGCAAACATTGCCATCACCTGGGCTTCATCACTGATATCCGCCTGAACCGCAAAGGCTTCACCGCCCTGCTGCTGGATCTGTGCCACCAGCTGTTGCGCTTCTGCCTCGCGCTGACGGTAGTTCACCGCAACCCGATAACCCCGCGCGGCCAGTAACAGCGAGGTGGCCCGTCCGATACCGCGGCTGCCACCCGTAACCAGTGCCAGTTTCATGCTGATTCTCCAGAAAAAAGGGCCGACGAAGCGGCCCCTGATGGTTAATGCTTGTCTGTGCGAAGATTACTGATAGTCGCTCATCGGCACGCAGGAGCAGAACAGATTACGGTCGCCAAATACATCATCCAGACGTTTCACCGTCGGCCAGTATTTGTTGTGGCTGCCCGCCGGGAAGACGGCCAGTTCGCGGCTGTAAGGATGTGACCACTCACTGACGATTTCCAGCTGGGTATGCGGCGCATTCACCAGTGGATTGTCGTCCAGCGGCCATTCCCCTGCCGTAACCCGGTCAATCTCCATGCGGATCGCCAGCATCGCGTCGATAAAGCGATCCAGTTCGATTTTGCTCTCAGACTCGGTCGGCTCCACCATCAGCGTGCCTGCCACCGGGAAGGACATGGTCGGGGCGTGGAATCCGTAATCGATCAGGCGTTTAGCGATATCCAGCTCACTGATACCGGTTTGCTCTTTCAGCGGGCGGATGTCGAGAATACATTCATGCGCCACGCGTCCTTCACGGCCAGTGTAAAGCACCGGATAGGCGGACTGCAGGCGGCTGGCGATGTAGTTGGCATTCAGAATGGCGACTGAACTGGCCTGCTTCAGCCCTTCCGCACCCATCATGCGAATGTACATCCAGCTGATCGGCAGAATAGAGGCGCTGCCAAACGGCGCTGCGGAGACCGCGCCCTGCTGCGTCAGCACACCGTCGATCTGCACCACGCTGTGCCCCGGAACAAACGGCGCCAGGTGCGCTTTCACGCCAATCGGTCCCATGCCCGGACCGCCGCCGCCGTGCGGAATGCAGAAGGTTTTATGCAGATTGAGGTGCGAGACATCGGCGCCGATGTAGCCCGGCGTGGTAATGCCGACCTGCGCATTCATATTCGCGCCATCCAGATAAACCTGGCCGCCGTACTGATGCACAATCTGGCACACCTCACGGATGGTCTCTTCGTAAACGCCGTGGGTGGACGGATACGTCACCATGATGCAGGAGAGCTTATCGCCCGCCTGCGCCGCTTTTTCGCGCAGGTCGCCGAGGTCGATGTTGCCCTGTTTATCGCAGGCCACCACCACCACGTCCATGCCCGCCATCTGGGCGGATGCCGGGTTCGTACCGTGCGCCGAGCTCGGTATCAGGCAGAGATGACGATCGCCCTCGCCGCGGCTTTCGTGATAGCGGCGGATCGCCAACAGCCCGGCATATTCACCCTGCGCGCCGGAGTTCGGCTGCATACAGAGTGCGTCATAGCCGGTGAGCTGCACCAGCCACTGTGAAAGCTGGCCGATCATCTGCAGATAGCCGGTCGCCTGTTCCGCCGGGCAGAACGGATGCAGCTCCGCAAATTCCGGCCAGGTGATCGGGATCATTTCGGCGGCGGCATTCAGCTTCATGGTGCAGGAACCGAGCGGGATCATCGCCTGATTCAGCGCCAGATCCTTTTTCTCCAGGCTGTGCATGTAACGCATCATCTCGGTTTCGCTGTGATGACGGTTGAACACCGGATGGGTCAGGATTTCGCTGTGGCGTTGCAGGCCAGCCGGAATCGCGTGGCTTTCACTGGCGACTTCGCTGTCGAGCTTTTCCAGATCCTGGCCGTGCTCATCACCCAGCAGAATAGCGAACAGCGCCAGAATATCGTCGCGGCTGGTGGTTTCATCCAGCGTGATGCCAACGGCGTTATGGATGTCGCTGCGCAGGTTAACGCCAAAGCTCAGGGCGCGGTTCAGCACGGCGGCTTTATCCGCCACTTCCACCGTCAGCGTATCGAACCAGTGCTGATGGCGCAGCTTCAGGCCGCCCTGTTGCAGTCCGGCTGCCAGAATATTCGTGAAGCGGTGAATGCGTGAGGCAATGCGTTTCAGACCGGCCGGGCCGTGGAACACCGCGTAGAGACCGGCGATGTTGGCCAGCAGCACCTGAGAAGTACAGATGTTGGAGTTGGCCTTTTCACGGCGGATATGTTGTTCACGGGTCTGCATCGCCATACGCAGCGCCGTATTGCCCGCGGCATCACGTGACACACCGATGATGCGGCCTGGCATGGAGCGTTTATGCTCATCGCGGCTGGCGAAGAAGGCGGCATGCGGGCCGCCGTAACCCATCGGCACGCCGAAGCGCTGAGCGGAACCAAAGACGATGTCTGCGCCCTGCTTACCTGGCGCTTCCAGTAACACCAGCGACATAAAGTCCGCCGCCACGCTGACCACGACTTTGCGTGCTTTCAGCCCGGCAATCAGCGCGCTGTAATCATGTGCTTCACCCGTTGTGCCCACCTGTTGCAGTAGCACGCCAAACAGGTCGTCGTGATCGGATGCCTTGTCGGCGCTGTCGATGATCAGTTCGAAGCCGAACGTCTCCGCACGGGTACGGACCACATCCAGCGTCTGCGGATGAATATCGTCGGCAATGAAGAATTTATTAGCGTTTTTGAGCTTACTGACGCGTTTTGCCATTGCCATCGCTTCGGCGGCAGCAGTGGCTTCATCCAGCAGTGAAGCAGACGCGATATCCATGCCGGTGAGATCCAGCGTCAGCTGCTGGAAGTTCAGCAGCGCTTCCAGACGGCCTTGTGAAACTTCAGGCTGATACGGCGTATAGGCGGTGTACCAGCCCGGATTCTCCAGCATGTTACGCAGGATGACCGGCGGGGTGATGACCGCGCTGTATCCCATACCGATCCAGGATTTGTACCGCAGATTCTGGCTGGCAATGGCTTTCAGTTCGGCAAGCGCCTGCTGTTCCGTGGCGGCTTCGCCCACCGCGGGCGGGCCTGGCAGCTGAATGTCTGCCGGCACAATCGTGCTGATTAACGCGCCCAGCGAACGGGCACCAATCGCGTCAAGCATCTGCGCCTGCTGCTCAGGTGAAGGACCAATATGGCGCTCGATGAATGCACCGTTGTGTTCAAGCTGGCTGAGAGTCTGAGTCATTAGCAGTAAATCCTGAATCGGGCTGGGGGAACCGGAGAGCAAACAGAAATCTGCGGCCTCTGCACGAGGCCGCCTGACGACTACTCGTCGATGGAGGCTTTGTAAGCATCCGCATCCAGCAACGTGTCGATTTCAGACGCGTCGCTGGCTTTGATTTTAAATAACCAGCCGCCGTCATAAGGCTCGCTGTTGACCTGCTCCGGCGAGTCGGTCAGCGCTTCGTTGACCGCCACAATCTCACCGCTGATCGGCGCATAGATGTCTGAGGCCGCTTTAACGGATTCAGCCACCGCGCACTCTTCACCGGCAGCAAACGTCGCGCCCACTTCAGGCAGATCAACAAACACCATGTCGCCCAGTAACTCCTGCGCATGTTCCGTAATCCCCACCGTGTAGCTGCCATCGGCTTCTTTGCGCACCCATTCGTGGCTGTCGCGGTACTTCAACGTATTCGGCACATTGCTCATTGGCCATTTCTCCTGAATAAAATTTACTGGGCGACCGGTTTACCGGCGCGGACAAAAACGGGACGGGTAACCTGAACCGGCATCTGGCGGTTACGGATCTCAACGATGGCAGTGCTGCCAACAGAGGCAGGAACACGCGCCAGGGCGATGCTGTAACCCAGCGTCGGTGAGAAAGAACCACTGGTGATGATGCCTTCCTGCAACTGCCCCTGGTCATCGGTGAAACGCACCGGCTGGCCGTTACGCAGCACCCCTTTTTCTGTGAGGATCAGCCCCACCAGTATTTCGGTGCCACGTTCACGCTGCAGTTCCAGCGCTTCCCGGCCGATGAAATCGCGATCGGCGGGTTCCCAGCAGACGGTCCAGCCCATGTTGGCGGCCAGCGGTGACACGCCTTCATCCATCTCCTGACCATAAAGATTCATACCCGCCTCCAGACGCAGCGTATCGCGTGCGCCAAGGCCAGCCGGTTTTACACCAGCGGCCAGCAGACGCTGCCAGAAATTGGCCGCTTCTTCTGCGGGCATCGCAATTTCATAGCCCGCTTCGCCGGTGTAGCCGGTCGTAGCGATAAACAGCTCACCTGACTGCACACCGAAAAACGGCTTCATGCCAGCAACAGCCAGACGCTGTTCTTCGCTGAACAGGGTCTGCGCTTTCTGCTGCGCCTGCGGCCCCTGCACGGCAATCAGCGCCAGGTCATCACGTTCGGTGAGCGTAATGCCATAGCCCTCTGCGTGTTGGGTAATCCAGGCGAGGTCCTTCTCACGGGTCGCGGAGTTCACCACCAGCCTGAAGAACGTTTCGCTCATAAAGTAAACAATCAAATCATCAATGACGCCACCTGAAGCATTCAGCATGCCGGTGTAGAGCGCTTTGCCCGGCTGCGTCAGCTTTGCCACATCATTTGCCAGCAGGTAACGCAGGAATTCGCGGGTACGCGGACCTGTCAGGTCAACAATGGTCATGTGAGAGACATCAAACATACCGGCGTCGCTGCGCACCACATGGTGTTCATCCATCTGGGAGCCATAGTGCAGCGGCATCATCCAGCCATGAAAATCTACCATGCGGGCACCGCAGGCCTGATGCTGTTCAAACAGAGGTGTTTGCTGAGTCATAACCATCCTGTGCAGAAGCGGTTGAGTGCAAAAGTGCGCCGGAATTCAGTGCCGACGCAAACGTTCTCTTACGGCTGACGTTACCACCGAATCTGACGATTAACCATAAGCAAACCGGGGTCGAAAGCAGATGCACAGCCTAACCAGGAACGGCTGACCACAGGATAAAAAACTGCAATTTTGTGATTAATCGCGCAATAAATGCAGGACTTTTAAATATACGCAGCAAATTTATGCGGAATGGCATTCAGGATGTTAAAAAAATTCCGCACTCTGCCAGGAGATGAATGAGAAAAAGTAATGCGAATTCGGCCGCAAAATTAGAATAAATCAAACGAAGATCCCCGATGGTGCAGCATTGCCTTTTGGTGGTGCAGAGGGGTTCAGGGATAAAAAAAGCCAGCAGACGCTGGCTTATCAGAAGGCACGGATTTAACGTAGCCAGGCGGGCAAATCATTCAGGCCCATCGCCTGCTTCAGCATCATGGGTTTTACCCCAGGCAGGCGATCGGCCAGTTTCAGACCGACATCGCGCAGCAGTTTTTTTGCCGGATTATTACCGGCGAATATTTCACGGAAGCCCTGCATTCCCGCCAGCATCATGGCGGCACTGTGCTTACGGCTGCGCTCGTAGCGACGCAGATAGAGGTGCTGACCAATATCTTTACCCTGCTGATGCAGACGGCGAATTTCACCAATCAATTCGGCGGCATCCATAAAGCCAAGGTTAACGCCCTGACCCGCCAGTGGATGAATGGTGTGGGCCGCATCGCCCACCAGCGCCAGACGGTGTGCCGCAAAGTTGCGGGCATAGCGCGCCACCAGCGGGAACGACTTACGCTCGCTCTCGAGCTGGCACAAGCCAAGGCGCATATCAAACGCCACTGAGAGCTGCTGATTGAACAGCGCGTCTGGCATGGTTTCCAGACGACTCGCTTCCTGCGGCGAGAGCGACCAGACGATGGAGCTCAGATGGGGATCCTGCATCGGCAGGAAAGCCAGAATGCCGTCGCCGTGGAACACCTGGCGCGCTACCGCATCGTGAGGCTTCTCAGTGCGGACGTTAGCCACTAACGCATGGTGATCGTAATCCCAGAAGGTCAGCGGAATATCGGCTTTATTACGCAGCCAGGAGCTAGCCCCGTCAGCGGCAATCATTAATCGCGCGCTTAACATGCTGCCATCCTGCAGGGTAATAAAGGCTTCATTGTCGCCAAACGCCACCTGCTGTAACTGCGAGGGTGCCATCAGCGTTACGTCACTGCAGGCGCTGGCGCGTTGCCAGAGCGCGTTATGAATCACCGGATTTTCGATGATATGGCCCAGATGCGACAGGCCCTGCTGCTCATCATCAAAGGCGATGGTGCCGAAACTGTCCTTATCCCACACTTCCATGCCGTGATATGCGCGGCAGCGCAGCGAGAGAATGCTCGACCAGACATCCAGCTTCTGCAGCAGCCGTTCGCTGGCAGCATTGATCGCCGACACGCGAATGGACGGAGACGCACTCAGCGCCAGCGGTGGCTCCGGCGATTTTTCCAGCACGGCGATGCGCAGTCCGCTGCCCTGCAAGCCGCAGGCCACCGCCAGCCCCACCATACCGCCACCGGCAATCACCACATCAAAAGTTTGCATCTGAGCCTCTTTATTAACGCTTAACCCAGCCAAGCGTACGCTCAGCCAGTTGATTTCGTAGCCACGGCAGATGATCCATCGCCAGCAGACCCAGGTTGCGACCGGCCACCATCGGGCCATAGCGATTCGCAAAGACACGAACCAGCCCGTCGGTAATACCGATAGTCGCGGCGCGGTCGGGCTGACGACGCTGCTGGTAATGGTTCAGCACCGCATAGCTGCCGGGGTCCTGCTGCTGGCGATGGGCGGCGGCCAGGGTTTCGGCCAGCGACATCACATCCCGCAGGCCAAGATTGAAGCCCTGTCCGGCAATCGGATGCAGCGTCTGCGCTGCATTGCCCACCACCGCCACGCGGTGGGTCGCGGGCGAGATCGCCCGGTGGAGGGCCAGCGGGTAATATTCACGCTGACCGGTGTGGGTGAATTTGCCCAGGCGCCAGCCAAAGGCACGCTGAAGCTGGCTCAGGAATTCGGCCTCGCTCCACTGCTCAATGCGTTCACGCTGCGAAAGCGGATGACACCAGACCAGTGACAGACGGTTGCCGGACATCGGCAGCAACGCCAGCGGGCCATGTTCGGTGAAACGCTCGAATGCCCGGCCCTGATGAGGCAACGCAGTGGTGACATTGGCAATCACTGCGAGCTGCTGATAGTCGTCCCGCTGCCACTGAATACCGCACGAGGCGGCCAGCGCAGAGCGCGTGCCATCCGCCGCCACCAGCAGTTTGCCGCTCAGTTGCTCGCCACTGTCCAGCGTCACCTCTACCTGCTGCTCGCTGCGTTGGGCATGCGTGACGCGCGCCGGACAGCGCAGCGTCACGCCTGGCGCTTTTTTAAGTTCAGCAAACAGCCGCTGACCGACGTCAAACAGTTCGACCACCTGTCCCAGCGCCGGAATCGCGTAATCAGCCGCTGCCAGCGACACAAAGCCAGCGTGCCCGCGGTCGGAAACATGGATATCGGTAATCGGGGTGGCACAACTGGCGATGCGCTGCCACAGATTGATGTCCGCCAGCTGCTGGCAGGTGCCGGCAGAGAGTGCAATCGCGCGGCCATCGAAACCAGGATGCGCCCGACTGCCAGGCTCACTGCTTTCAATCAGCGTCACCGGCAGTGTGCCCTGGGTGAGATGGGAGATCGCCAGCGCCAGCGTCGCCCCGGTCATGCCGCCTCCGGCAATCAGAATCGTCATGCCTGTTTTGCCGCCGCCATCAGTGCTTCAATCTCATCGGCCTCTTTCACCACGCTGTCGGTGAGATTCTCAATGCCATCTTCCGTAATCACAATGTCATCTTCGATTCGGATGCCGATGCCGCGATACTGTGCGGGCACGTCCGCATCCGGGGCGATATAAAGGCCCGGCTCAATGGTTAACACCATGCCCGGCTCCAGAATCCGGTCGCGGCTCGGCGTGCCATAGTGACCGACATCGTGCACATCCAGCCCCAGCCAGTGGCTCAGGCCGTGCATAAAGAACCGACGATGCGCCTCTTCGGCAAGCAGGGTATCAACGTCGCCCTCAAGGATGCCCAGTTCAACCAGACCGGTAATCATGATGCGCACCACTTCATCATTCACTTCACGAATGCTGACGCCAGGGCGGAACATCTCAAGCGATCGCTTCAGCGAAGCCAGCACGATGTCGTAAATCGCGCGCTGCGCCGGGCTGAATTTGCCGTTAACCGGGAAGGTGCGGGTGATATCGCCCGCATAGCCATAGAATTCACAGCCTGCATCGATCAGCAGCAGATCGCCGTCGCGCATTTCACTTTCGTTTTCGGTGTAGTGCAGAATGCAGCCGTTCTCACCGGCCCCCACAATGGTGTTGTAGGAGGGATAACGCGCGCCGTGGCGGGTAAATTCGTGATGAATTTCACCTTCAAGCTGGTACTCAAACATGCCGGGCTGACAGATTTGCATGGCACGGGTATGCGCCAGTGCGCTGATTTCCCCGGCGCGACGTAACAATGCAATCTCCTCAGCATCTTTGAACAGGCGCATTTCATGCACCCACGGTCGCCAGTCAGTGAGGGTAGCGGGCGCACTGAGATTCTGACGGAAACCGCGACGCAGCTTGTCCAGCGCGCTGAACACCAGCGTATCCGCATGGGCATATTCGCCCTGCGCATGGTAAATGACGTCAAGGCCATTCAGCAGCAGATGGAGTTGTTCACCGATATCACTCCAGGGTAAGGCACGATCAACGCCCAGTTTTTCGGGAGCCGCCTCCTGGCCCAGCCGACGGCCAGACCAGACTTCCGCTGCCGGGTCACGCACGCGGTTAAACAGCACGCTGTGATTATGATTTTCATCGCTTTTGATCAGCACCAGCAGTGCCTGCGGCTCGTTAAAGCCGGTGAAATAGCTGAAGTCGCTGCTCTGGCGGAATGGGTATTCCGTGTCATTACTGCGCGTCACTTCGGGCGCAGCAAAAATTAGCGCTGCGCTGCCAGGCGCCATCTTTGCCAGCAGCGCCTGACGACGCTGCAGGTATCGTTCCAGTGAAATCATCTCTGCACTCCCTGTAAACTGACCGGTTAAACGCGTTGACCTGAAATTAGTGTAGCGTCGGTTTTTGCACTTCTGGCGCGGTGGGCTGGGGACGGGTAAACGTATCGTGGCACAGCAGTGCGGCGACACGCACATACTCGATCACCTCTTCCAGCGACTGCTCCAGCTCTTCCTGGTCTTCATCTTCTTCGTAACCAAGCTGGGCGATAGTGCGCAAATCGTCGATTGCTTCGCCGGTTTCGCCGGTGACCTTATCCAGTTTAGGCTGTGTTACGCCCAGGCCGAGCAGAAAATGGTTAACCCAGCCTGCCAGTGCATCTGCGCGGTCAAAGACAGTGATGTCATCGTCAGCAGGCAGCATCAGCTGAAACAGGAAGCCGTCATCTTCCAGCGTGGTGGCCGTGTGCTCGTGCAGCGCCGCCAGCGGCACGGCAAGAGTGTGTGAAAACGCCATGCCTTCGTTAGCCAGATCGTGTACCAGCGTCTTCCAGCTGGTGTCCTGGTTACCGCCACAGAGGATCCCGCTCAGCAGGCCATGCATTTCCGCGGGCGTCATGCCAACGCCCTGCTGGGAGAGCACAGCCGCGAGCGCGTTGTAATCGGGAGTTGCGTTCTGTAAGGACATAAGTTTTCATCGTCGTTGGCAGAATAAGTTCGTGTTATGCTACCACTAGCTGCCTCAAGGTTTCCAGAAAAGGGGTTGTATCTTATTTCGTGGGTCTATATAGTTGCCCGCCTCCCAAGCCATTGACTGCTAAGGGAGTTGCGAGCGAAGTAATCAGTCAGGAAGGTGGCATGTCTGCACAACCGGTAGATTTACAAATTTTTGGTCGTTCGTTGAGAGTGAATTGTCCGCCAGAGCAGCAAGATGCGCTCAATAGCGCGGCTGAAGATCTCAATCAACGGTTGCAAGATCTAAAAGTTCGCACTAGAGTCACAAATACAGAACAACTGGTGTTCATCGCCGCGTTAAACGTCTGCCACGAGCTGGCGCAAGAGAAAGTGAAAACGCGCGATTATGCTGCTAATATGGAACAGCGTATTCGTATGTTGCAGCAGACGATAGAACAGGCACTGGTTGAGCAAGGTCGCATCTCTGAGCGTGAGGGTGCGAAGTTCGAATAAAACTTCATGGTTGCTATCGTTACAGCAACGGTGAGGTAAATTTTCTCTGAGATGTTTGCATGTGGGCCAGTCCCCTGAGCCGATATTTCGAAAAAACAGAATGTGACGCTCTGTAACCTGTGTGCATGCTCGGTTCGTCCGAGAAGCCTGATGGTTACGACGGCATGTTCACCTTGAACCAAGGGTTCAAGGGTTACAGCCTACGGCGGCATCTCGGAGATCTCCCTTTCTGTAGTCCTGCTTTTTTCCCCGGACCGACATGTTATAGTCGCTGCACAGCGGCTTAAACGGCGGGGAAATCATGTCTGAACCTTCCATATCATCACCTTCAATGTTACAGCGTCAGGAAATTCGTCAGCAGGTGCGCCATCTGCGTCGTGCCATGACAGATGAGCAGCAGGCTCAGGCGGCCGAACAGCTTGCTGAACTCGCCCTTAACTACGCTCCAGTTACTACCGCGCGCAATATTGCCCTGTTTCTGTCGGTTGATGGTGAGCTGAATACCCGTCCGCTGATTGCCCGGCTCTGGCATCTGAAGAAAGCCGTCTATCTGCCGGTTTTACACCCTTTCTCCCCCGGTAATTTACTGTTTCTGCGCTACTCGCCCGATACAACACTGATCCCGAATAAACTGCGTATTCCTGAACCGCCGCTCGATATCCGGCAGTTGAGCACACTTGATCAACTGGATCTGATGCTGGTGCCGCTGGTGGCCTTTGATCAGCATGGGCAACGGCTGGGAATGGGCGGCGGCTTCTATGACCGTACGCTACAGAACTGGCGGCAGCACGGTTTTTTGCCCGTCGGTCTGGCACACGACTGTCAGCAGGTGGATAGCCTGCCGGTTGCAGAATGGGATGTGCCTTTGCCAGCGGTGATGACGCCGTCAAAGCTCTGGCAGTGGGAGTAGAAGAAGCACTGTTAGGGGATTTTCAGACGGCTTAAACCCATATTTGGGCGCAACTGGCAGCAATGAAATAGCTCAATGCGCAGGGAAGATGGTCAGAAGAGGAAAGCGTCCCGCGCAAGGGACAAAAACGCCGGGAGCGTTTTTGAACAGCGCAAAGCGTTGGCACGTTCACGGGCGCACCTCAGGGATGAGGTGCGTACTAAAAACGCCGGGAGCGTTTTTGAACAGCGCAACGCGTTGGCCCGGCAACGGGCGCACCTCAGGGATGAGGTGCGTAATCGCGCGGGCCGAGCATGCCATGGATGGCAGCTTTTGCGTCTTTCCGATCTGACCGTGTTCTCTTCGCAGTCTCGGTATTACAGCAAATCGGGACAGCCTGTATTAACTACCTGAAGAGACGCGACTAAGCGCCTATTCAGGTTGGTATCACTTAGTAAAGCAAACGAGCGCGGATAGTGCCCGGAATCGCCTTCATCAGCTGCAGTGCGTTCTCTGCCACTTCTGGCTCTGCATCAATGTCGATAACCACATAACCCATAAACGGCGAGGTCTGCAGATACTGCGCGGCGATGTTGATGCCCTGCTCTGCGAAGATCTGGTTGATGGCCGTCAGCACGCCGGGACGGTTTTCATGGATGTGTAGCAGACGGCTGGCGCTGATACCGTGAATCGGCAGTGACACTTCCGGGAAGTTTACAGCCGAGAGAGTCGAGCCGTTATCGGAATATTTCGCCAGCTTACCCGCTACTTCAATTCCGATGTTCTCCTGCGCTTCTTCCGTCGATCCGCCAATGTGCGGTGTCAGGATCACGTTGTCGAACTCACTCAGAGGAGAGATAAACGGCTCGCTGTTGGTGGCAGGCTCGGTCGGAAAGACATCGATGGCTGCGCCACCCACATGCTTGCTGGCCAGGGCATCACACAGCGCCGGAATATCCACGACGGTGCCGCGTGAGGCGTTAATCAGCAGCGCACCGGGTTTCATCTGCGCCAGTTGCTCTGCACCGATCATATCCTGTGTAGAGGCGGTTTCCGGCACGTGCAGGCTGACAACGTCGCTCATGTTGAGCAGATCGGCCAGATGGCGTACCTGGGTGGCATTACCCAGCGGCAGCTTGTTTTCAATGTCGTAGAAGAAAACATGCATACCCAGGCTTTCTGCCAGCACGCCCAGCTGCATCCCGATATGGCCGTAACCAATAATACCCAGCTTTTTACCACGCGCTTCAAATGAACCTTTGGCAATCTTATTCCAGATGCCACGGTGTGCTTTCGCATTCGCTTCGGGGATGCCACGCAGCATCAGCAGCATCTCACCAATGACCAGCTCTGCCACCGAGCGGGTATTCGAGAACGGCGCATTAAATACCGGAATACCCCGGCTCGCAGCCGCCTGCAGATCAACCTGGTTAGTGCCGATACAGAAACAGCCAACGGCAACCAGCTTTTCAGCCGCCGCAAAAATCTCTTCAGTGAGCTGGGAGCGGGAACGGATACCAATGAAGTGCGCATCGCGGATCGATGCTTTTAACGCGTCGGAGTCCAGTGCGCCCTTGTGGAATTCGATGTTGGTGTAGCCTGCAGCCCGCAGATTCTCCAGCGCGCTCTGATGGACACCTTCCACCAGCAGGAACTTAATCTTATCTTTTTCCAGTGATACCTTTGCCATTTCCCGATCCTATTCAGCATTCAATGAGGACTACCATAAGCCAGCCTTCTGTCAAAATATCAAAAAAATCGCGTCCGGCAATACAAACGATTGCCCGGCAGCCAGCACGGCAATGGCTGACAGCAGCACATTGCCGGACAAAATCATGAGGTCAGCGATGAAGAGAGAACGAACCTACTGTCGATGACGGTTATGTGACATAAGTCACCAAATTTCACTGACGTGAGAAAAGATGATTTGCAGGCAGAAATAACCGGCGCCTTTACAGCGCCAGACAGATCATTTTTTGATGGTTTTCACGCCATCAGGGCCGCCAATCAATGCGATATCGGCACCGCGCGCGGCAAAAAGGCCAACAGTAACGACGCCAGGCAAGGCATTGATGGTTTTTTCGAGCTCAATCGGATCGAGAATGCGCAGATTATGCACATCAAGAATAATGTTGCCGTTATCGGTCACCACGTTCTGACGATACTCAGGTAGGCCGCCCATTTTCACCAGCTGACGCGCCACGTAACTGCGCGCCATCGGAATCACTTCGACTGGCAGCGGAAAACGCCCCAGCACATCGACCTCTTTTGAGGCGTCAGCGATGCAGATAAAGGTCTCGGCCACCGCGGCCACGATCTTTTCACGCGTCAGCGCTGCGCCGCCGCCTTTGATCATCTGCATCTGTGGGTTGATCTCATCCGCGCCATCAACGTAAACCGACAGCAGGTCAATCTCGTTCAGATCGAACACCTGAATGCCCAGGCTTTTCAGCTTTTGGGTAGAGGCGTCGGAGCTGGAGACGGCACCTTCGATCTGATGCCTGACCGTGGCCAGCGCATCAATAAAGTGGGCAGCGGTGGATCCGGTGCCTACACCAACAACGGTGCCCGGCTGCACATAGTCAAGTGCAGCCCAGCCAACGGCTTTTTTCAGTTCATCCTGGGTCATGGTATGTTTAAAACCTGTGCGACAACGAAGTGCGCGTAGTATAAAACAAGGCTTGCTGAAAATGCTCGGCTGTCCGACGTGGATTTAACGCTTTGGAAGCCAGCCCACAAAAAACAAGCGAGCCATCACAGGTGACACTTTTGTGGCATAGTGACGTCCACCCTGAAGGAGAGAGAAGAAGAATGAAACGCCCGGATTATCGAACGCTTCAGGCGCTGGATTCAGTGATCCGCGAACGCGGCTTTGAGCGTGCCGCACAAAAGTTGTGTATCACCCAATCGGCGGTTTCACAGCGTATCAAGCAGCTGGAGAACCTGTTTGGTCAGCCGCTGCTGGTGCGCACCGTGCCGCCGCGTCCGACTGAACAGGGTCAGAAATTGCTGGCGTTACTGCATCAGGTGGAGCTGCTGGAAGAGGAGTGGCTGGGCGATGAGAACAGTGGCACCACGCCGCTGCTGCTGTCGCTGGCGGTCAACGCCGACAGTCTGGCGACCTGGCTACTGCCTGCGCTGAAAGATGTGCTGGCAGATTCCCCTGTCCGTCTGAATCTGCAGGTCGAAGATGAAACCCGCACTCAGGAGCGTCTGCGTCGGGGTGAAGTAGTCGGTGCAGTGAGTATTCAGCCGCAACCGCTACCGAGTTGTCTGGTGGATCAGCTCGGTGCGCTCGACTATCTGTTTGTCGCGTCACGCGACTTTGCCGATCGCTTCTTTCCTAACGGCGTCACGCGCTCAGCCCTGCTGAAAGCGCCTGCGGTGGCGTTTGACCATCTTGATGATATGCATCAGGCCTTCCTGCAGCAGAACTTTGATCTTTCACCCGGCAGCGTGCCCTGCCACATCGTGAACTCCTCTGAAGCCTTTGTGCAGATGGCGCGGCAGGGTTCAACCTGCTGTATGATCCCGCATCTTCAGATTGAGCGTGAGCTGGCAAGCGGTGAGTTAATCGATTTGACGCCGGGATTGTGTCAGCGCCGGATGCTCTACTGGCATCGGTTTGCGCCGGAGAGCCGCTTAATGCGTCGGGTGACCGATGCGCTGATTGCGCATGGACATCGGGTGCTGCGGCAGGATGACGTGGCAGCCTGAAAACAAAAACGGGGCGAAAGCCCCGTTTTTGTTGCTGACAAATCGGGATAACCAGGAGTCTTACAACAACAGAAAAGTTAAACGCGAAGGGAACAGGGTCAGAAGAGGAAAGCGTCCCGCGGCCTGGGACAAAAACGCCGGGAGCGTTTTTGAACAACGCAACGCGTTGGCCCGGTCACGGGCGCACCTCAGGGATGAGGTGCGTAATTGTGCGGACCGAGCGGCCAGGGATTGGCCTTAGCGACTTTCCGATCTGACCCTGTTTCCTGTGCAGGCACCGTCTCACAGCGAACCAGGCCAGGTTTTGTCAACAATCTCAAACGGGACATCAGCCCCGTTTTGCATTATGGCGTGTTGGGCTTGAGCTCAAACACCACATCGACCTGATCGTCAAAGTTGATGCTCTGCTGATCGTAGGTTTCCTGCGCCGACGTATCTGCCGCGGCTGCCGCTTTATACATGCGGTTCATTGGCATCGGCTGATAGTTGGCAACCTGATAACGAATGCTGTAGATGGATCCCAGCTTCGCGTTGAAGCCTTCAGCCAGCTGTGAGGCCTGCTGAGTCGCGTTCTTAATCGCGGCTTTACGCGCCTGCTCTTTGTAGCTTTCCGGGTTTGCCACGCCTAACTCAACGCTGCGTACCTCATTCAGACCAGACTTCAGCGCCCCGTCCAGTAGATCGTTCAGCTTGTCCAGTTGACGCAGGGTGACCTGCACCTGACGCACCGCGCGATAACCTTTCAGTACCGATTTACCCTCTTTGGTGTAATCGTACTCAGGCTGTGTGCTCAGGTTAGCTGCATCGATATCTTTCTTCTCAATGCCGTTTTTCTGCAGAAAATCGAAATATTGCGCAACCCGGCTATCCGCCTGCTTTTTCGCATCTGCAGCATCTTTCGACGACACGTTCACCACGATTGAGAGCGTCGCGATATCGGGACGGGCATCGACCGTTGCCTTGCCTGAGGTCACCACGTGCGGTCCGTTCGGTAACTCATCAGCGTGTACGCCAGGCAATGCCCCGGCGCTCATGATTGCGGCCAGAGCCAATGCTTTCAGTTTCATGAAAGTCCTCCTTGAAAAGGTCACTATGACGGCTTCCAACCGGCGAAGCCCAAAAGCGCATCGGTATGCGCCATGCTTTGAGTGGTCATTATGGCAAAAGTTCGCCTGCGGTGCGGCAATTACCGGCGCGGATCGCAGCCGGGATCAAAAACCGGCAATGCCCTGGCGCGCCAGCTGCAGGGCGATAAACCACATCACCGCGCCCACCAGCAGGTTAATAACGCGCTGGGCTTTCGCGGTACGCAGGCGCGGTGAGAGCCACGCGGCCAGCAGGGCCAGACCAAAGAACCAGAGGATCGACGCACTGATGGTGCCCAGCGCGAACCACTGACGCGCCGTGGTAGTCGGCAACTGACCGCCAAGACTGCCCAGCACCACAAAGGTGTCGAGGTAGACGTGCGGATTGAGCCAGGTTACCGCCAGCAGCGTCGCAATGATGCGTCCCCTGCTCTGCTTTAACGGCGCACCATCCGTCAGATCGGCCTCACCGCGAAAAGCACTGCGCAACGCGCCCCAGCCATACCACAGCAGAAAAGCCACGCCCGCCCAGGTGATGACCATCAGCAGCAGCGGAGACTGGCTCAGCAAGGCGCTGCCGCCAAAGATGCCGCCGCATATCAGCAGAATATCGCTCAGCGAGCAGAGTGCCGCCGTCATCAGATGGTACTGACGTTTTACACCCTGATTCATCACAAATGCGTTTTGCGGCCCCAGCGGCAGTATCAGCGCGGCGCCGAGGGCAAGCCCCTGAAAGTAGAGAGATATCACAGCATTACGTCCTCACATGGTCAGATGCGAAGAAGTATAAAGAGAGGAAATGATTAGCGGAAATTGAAAGAATTAATCTGCGATTAGCAAAATTAATGGGCGACGGGCGCCGCCCATTGACTGATTATTGCGACTGAAGCTGGGTTTCGACGGCTTCAGGCACGGATTTCTGATGCAGATGCACATCCATCTGCGGATAAGGAATACCAATTCCTTTGCTATCCAGCGCACGTTTGAAGTTCTTCAGCAGATCCCAGTAAACGTCCTGCAGGTCTCCGCTGTTGCTCCAGCAACGCACCACAAAGTTCATGGAAGAAGCAGCCAGTTCGTTAAGACCGATCTGAATACCCTTCTCTTTCAATACACGGCTGTCGGCTTCAACGACCTGCTGCAGTAAGGCAATGACTTCATCCACATCCGCTTCATAAGCGACGCCAATGATAAATTCATTGCGACGAACCGGCTCACGCGAGAAGTTAACGATGTTTCCGCTGATGATTTTACCGTTTGGCACCACCACAATTTTGCCATCCCCGGTCCGGAGCGTAGTGGAGAAAATCTGCACATGCAGTACGGTGCCCATCACGCCACCCAGATCAACAAACTCGCCTGTACGGAACGGGCGGAAGGTGACCAGCAGGACGCCTGCGGCCAGGTTTGAGAGCGATCCCTGTAAGGCCAGACCAACTGCCAGACCAGCAGCACCCAGTACAGCAATCACCGAGGCGGTCTGTACTCCAATGCGTCCCAGGGCTGCGATAATGGTAAACGCGATAACGCCATAGCGCACCAGCGCGGAGAGGAAGTCTGCCACGGTCGCGTCGATATGACGGGCGCGCAGCAGGCGATTTACGGCATTAGAGATGATACGGGCGATGACCATCCCGATAATGATGATGGCGATAGCGGCAACGATATTTACGGCATAGCTGATGATCAGCGCCTGATTGCGAATCAGCCAGTTACCTGCGTTATTTAAGCCGTCGACGACGTGTAAATCTTCCATTAATAAGCCCTGTTGTTAGATTCCCACCGGGAATGAAAAAACTGCCAGATGACATCCGACACCCTGCCATCAAGGGTAATCAATTATCCCCTTAAGCGCCAAACCGTCGGGCTTTAAAGCGCGTTTTTACGAAAATTTTGCATAAAAAAAGGCCCTTTCGGGCCTTTTTTGTACGATAACTGAATGTCAGTTACAGCACGTCGACAGCGTTAAGCTCTTTGAAAGCCTGCTCCAGACGCACGACCATAGAGGCCTGGGCAGAACGCAGCCAGACACGTGGGTCGTAGTATTTTTTGTTTGGCTTGTCGTCGCCTTCCGGGTTACCCAGCTGCGACTGCAGATAGCCTTCGTTCTTTTTGTAGTACTGCAGGATGCCGTCCCAGGTTGCCCACTGGGTATCGGTATCGATGTTCATCTTGATCACGCCGTAGCTGATAGACTCTTCGATTTCTGCAGCTGAAGAACCTGAACCGCCGTGGAAAACGAAGTCCAGCGCGTTGTGCGGCAGGCCATGTTTTTCACACACATATTTCTGCGAATCGCGCAGAATGGTCGGGGTCAGTTTCACGTTACCTGGCTTGTAAACGCCGTGTACGTTACCGAATGAAGCCGCAATGGTGAAGCGCGGGCTAATCGCATGCAGTTTTTCATACGCGTAGTTCACATCTTCCGGCTGAGTGTAGAGTGCAGAAGCGTCCATGTGGCTGTTATCCACGCCATCTTCTTCACCACCGGTACAGCCCAGTTCGATTTCCAGCGTCATGTCGAGTTTCGCCATACGCGCCAGGTATTTGCTGCTGATCTCGATGTTCTCTTCCAGAGACTCTTCTGACAGGTCGATCATGTGAGAAGAGAACAGTGGTTTACCGTTTTTCTGGAAATACTCTTCACCCGCGTCCAGCAGACCGTCGATCCATGGCAGCAGTTTCTTGGCACAGTGGTCGGTGTGCAGGATAACCGGCACGCCATACTGCTCAGCCATCAGGTGAACATGATGTGCACCCGCGATAGCGCCGAAAATGGCCGCGCCCTGTGGTTTATCAGTCTTGAAGCCTTTACCCGCGATAAATGCAGCACCGCCGTTAGAGAACTGGATGATGATTGGCGCTTTAACTTTCGCAGCGGCTTCCAGTGCGGCATTGATAGAGTCGGTGCCGACGCAGTTTACGGCTGGCAGTGCGAATTTGTTCTCTTTCGCAACTTTGAAGATCTTCTGTACGTCATCACCAGTGACAACGCCGGGTTTTACGAAATCAAAAATTTTAGACATGATTGTGTCCTGTTTCGTGACCGTTGTTCCCGCTCGGGAACATCGATTTAAACGCCCAGACGGGCAAGACTTCAGGCGATGCCGCCAGGCATCGCCCCCAAAGGATTACTGCTTCGCACGCTCTTCCAGCATAGCAACTGCAGGCAGTTTTTTGCCTTCAACGAATTCAAGGAACGCGCCGCCGCCGGTAGAGATGTAGGAAATTTTGTCTTCAATGCCGAACAGGTCGATAGCCGCTAAGGTATCGCCACCGCCAGCAACAGAGAAGGCATCGCTGTCTGCAATGGCGTTCGCCACGATCTCGGTGCCTTTACGGAAGTTAGGGAACTCAAACACGCCCACCGGGCCGTTCCACAGGATGGTTTTAGCATCCTTCAGGATAGCCGCCATCGCCTGTGCGGTTTCGTCACCAAAGTCCATAATCTCTTCGTTATCCGCCACTTCCGAAACCTTTTTCACGGTCGCTGGCGCAGTTTCAGAGAATTCTGTGCCGACGCGTGAGTCAATCGGAACCGGGATACCGTGCTGATCGCGCAGGCCTTTGGCCGCTTCAACGAAGTCTGGTTCATAGAGTGATTTACCGACATTGTTGTCGATAGCCACGAAGGTGTTCGCGATGCCGCCGCCCACAATCACGGTGTCCGCGATTTTGACCAGAGACTGCAGCACGTCAAATTTGGTAGAGACTTTAGAACCGCCAACGACAGCCACCAGCGGACGTTCCGGGTTGCTCATGACTTTACCCAGCGCTTCCAGCTCTGCAGAAAGCAGCGGACCGGCACAGGCGACAGGAGCAAATTTGCCGACACCGTGGGTAGACGCCTGCGCACGGTGCGCAGTACCAAAGGCGTCCATCACAAATACGTCGCACAGCGCAGCATATTTTTTAGACAGCGCTTCGTCGTCTTTCTTTTCGCCTTTGTTGAAGCGAACGTTTTCCAGCACCACCAGTTCGCCAGCGCCGACTTCAACGCCATCGAGGTAATCTTTTGCCAGGGTCACATTGGTGCCGCTCAGCTTCTCTTTCAGGTAGTTAACTACCGGCAGCAGCGAGAACTCTTCGTTGTACTCACCTTCGGTCGGACGACCCAGGTGGGAGGTAACCATTACTTTCGCGCCCTGTTTCAACGCCGCTTCAATGGTTGGCAGAGAAGCACGGATACGTGCATCAGACGTCACTTTACCTTCTTTAACTGGTACGTTCAGATCGGCACGGATCAGAACGCGTTTGCCAGCCAGATCCAGATCGGTCATCTTAATTACAGACATGGTGAACCCTCTCGTTGATTCTCATAAGTTTTGCCAGACGCAAACCGCGTCTTACCTGAAACCGCTTGCGGCCATCGCTAACGTCGTGTCGAGCATTCGGTTAGCAAAGCCCCATTCGTTGTCACACCAGACCAGGGTCTTGATAAGGTGTTGACCGCTGACCCGCGTTTGTGTTCCATCCACAATGGCACTGTGCGGATCATGGTTAAAATCTACTGAGACTAACGGTAATTCCGTATAGTCAACTATACCACGAAATGCCCCTTCTGCCGCGCTCCGCAACAGGGTGTTAACATCACACGCTGTCACCGCGTTATGCACAGAAACGCTGAGATCAATGGCCGTCACGTTAATCGTCGGGACGCGAACGGCTATCGCCTCAAAGCGATCGTTGAATTTCGGAAAAATACGGGTAATGCCAGCCGCCAGACGCGTATCTACCGGGATGATCGACTGACTGGCTGCACGTGTGCGGCGCAGATCGCTGTGATAGGCGTCGATCACCTGCTGATCGTGCATCGCCGAGTGGATCGTAGTGACAGTGCCGGATTCGATTCCAAACGCATCATCCAGCAGCTTAATCACCGGAATAATGCAGTTCGTCGTACAGGAGGCGTTGGAGACGATGCGGTCACTGGCGGTCAGTGCCTGCTGGTTAACGCCATACACCACCGTGGCGTCGAGATCGTTGCCGCCGGGATGAGAGAACAGCACTTTTTTAGCGCCAGCCTGCAGGTGCGCTTCGCCATCAGCCCGCGAGCCATAGACGCCGGTACAGTCCAGCACCACATCCACGTCGAGTTCACGCCAGGGCAAATCGGCAATGTCTGCACGGTGCAGAATACGCAGGGTATCACCCCCCACCCACATCACATCGCGCTCCTGACGGACGTCGAAAGCAAAACGACCATGGCTGGTATCGTATTTCAGCAGATGCGCCATACCGGTGGCTTCTGCCAGCTCGTTAATGGCGACCACGGTGATCTCTGCACGCCGGCCCGTTTCATAAAGCGCGCGCAGGACGTTGCGTCCAATCCGGCCAAAACCATTTATCGCTACCCGTACCGTCATTTCTCTCCTGCCACGTCAGACTGAAAAAAACGTGCCGTTAGCCTGAGCGTTTCACTGCATTTTGTACAGGAGATTCTTACCCGGCATTGTCCGAAATCAGGGCGGTGTGCACAGCGACTGAAACGGTTCAGCCACAATAATAGAAGGAAGGAATAACAGGAATGACTGTGATCAATCTGACTGCTTAAATTTGGATCTGCGTCACAAATTCGGGCCATAGTCAGTTATTACTGGAGGAATAATAAATAAAGGGACGAAAATTTCGCCCCTCTTGTTTCACTGCCAGACGGGAACAGACCCGCCTGGCCGGTTTTTACGCCAGCAGCGCCTTCGCTTTCTCGACCACGTTGTCGACGGTGAAGCCAAACAGTTCAAACAGCTGATCCGCAGGTGCAGATTCGCCAAAGCTGGTCATACCCACGATCGCGCCGTTCAGACCGGTGTATTTGAACCAGTAATCCGCGATGCCCGCTTCGATAGCGACGCGCGCGCTGACCGCTTTCGGCAGTACAGATTCGCGGTACTCATCGCTCTGCTTGTCGAAAGCATCCGTTGACGGCATAGAGACCACGCGCACTTTACGGCCTTCGCTGGTGAGTTTGTCCCATGCACCGACAGCCAGCTCAACTTCTGAACCGGTAGCGATCAGGATCAGCTCAGGGGTGCCGTCGCAATCTTTCAGTACATAACCGCCACGTGCCACGTTAGCCAGCTGTGCAGCGTCACGTTCCTGCTGCGCCAGGTTCTGACGAGAGAAGATCAGTGCTGTCGGGCCATCCTGACGTTCGATGGCATATTTCCACGCCACGGCAGATTCAACCTGGTCACATGGACGCCACAGGCTCATGTTTGGTGTGGTACGCAGGCTCGCCATCTGCTCAACCGGCTGGTGCGTCGGACCATCTTCGCCCAGACCGATAGAATCGTGGGTGTAGACCATGATCTGGCGGATCTTCATCAGTGCCGCCATACGCGCTGCATTACGCGCATATTCAACGAACATCAGGAAGGTGGCGGTGTACGGCAGGAAGCCGCCATGCAGCGCCAGGCCATTAGCGATAGCGGTCATACCGAACTCGCGCACGCCGTAATGGATGTAGTTACCCGCTGCATCTTCGTTGATTGGCTTAGAGCCAGACCAGATAGTCAGGTTGCTCGGTGCCAGGTCGGCTGAGCCGCCCAGGTATTCCGGCAGAATTTTACCGAAAGCTTCGATAGCGTTCTGTGAGGCTTTACGGCTGGCGATCTTGGCCGGGTTCGCCTGCAGCTGTTCAACGAACTTCTGCGACTCTTCCTGCCAGTTAGCGGGCAGTTCGTTGCTGACGCGACGTTTGAACTCGGCAGCCAGTTCAGGATGTGCCTGCGCATACGCAGCGAATTTCTCATCCCATGCAGACTCTTTTGCCTGGCCCGCTTCTTTCGCGTCCCACTCTGCATAGATGTCAGAAGGAATAACGAATGGCGCGTGGTTCCAGCCCAGCTGTTTGCGGGTCAGTGCCACTTCATCATCACCCAGCGGTGCGCCGTGTGAATCATGCGTACCCGCTTTGTTCGGTGAACCAAAGCCGATAACGGTTTTGCACATCAGCAATGAAGGCTTGTCGCTGACGCTTTTCGCTTCGTCGATCGCTTTAGCAATCGCGTCCGCATCGTGACCATCAACGCCGCGCACCACGTGCCAGCCGTACGCTTCAAAGCGCTTCGCGGTGTCATCGGTGAACCAGCCATCAATGTGACCATCGATAGAGATGCCGTTGTCATCATAGAACGCAACCAGTTTGCCCAGCTTCAGCGTACCCGCCAGTGAGCAGACTTCGTGCGAAATACCTTCCATCATGCAGCCATCGCCCATGAAGACATAGGTGTTGTGGTCTACGATGTCATGACCCGGACGGTTGAACTGTGCGGCCAGCGTGCGTTCCGCAATGGCGAAGCCGACTGCGTTCGCGATGCCCTGCCCCAGCGGACCGGTGGTGGTTTCAACGCCCACGGTGTAGCCATATTCAGGGTGACCTGGAGTTTTTGAGTGCAGCTGGCGGAAGTTTTCCAGCTCGCTCAGTGGCAGATCGTAGCCGGTCAGGTGCAGCAGGCTGTAGATCAGCATAGAGCCGTGACCATTAGAGAGCACGAAACGGTCGCGGTCGGCCCACAGCGGGTTGGTTGGGTTGTGGTTCAGGTAGCCGCGCCAGAGTACTTCAGCGATGTCCGCCATGCCCATTGGGGCACCCGGATGTCCCGATTTCGCTTTCTGTACTGCATCCATACTTAACGCACGAATGGCGTTGGCAAGCTCTTTACGAGAGGGCATTTTCTACTCCAGGTCGGATTAATGCTTCGCGCCTTAACTTATTGTTATTAATGAGTTAGTGGGCAAAACAAGGAAAAAGTTGCCCATCAATGTACATGAAAATCGGGGCAAAAGTACATGCTGTAAAACGCTAAATGTAACCGCTTCGTATGGCTTTTCCGGCCAACTCTGCTAGCAAAGTGCAGACTGGCACGCTATAACCAAATCGTTTATTCACCTGACTGAGTTTCAGGTGTTTGTTTTTCTTACCTTGTTATGAATGGGATAGAGCATGAAAATCCAGAAAACGGTGTTAGCGCTTGGGCTGGCAACGCTGCTCAGCGGCTGTCAGGGTTTAGACAATAATGGACTGATGCAGTCGGGCGCGCAGGCGTTTCAGGCGTACACCCTGAGCGACGATCAGGTTAAGCAGCTGAGCGATAAATCCTGTGAGCAGATGGACAAAGATAATCAGGTTGCGCCTGCGAACAGTGAGTATCAGCAGCGTCTGAACAAGATTGCGGCCGCGCTGGGCGACAACATCAACGGCGTCCCGGCTAACTACAAGGTCTATCAGACCAAAGATGTTAACGCCTGGGCGATGGCCAACGGCTGTATCCGCGTTTATAGCGGCCTGATGGATATGATGACCGACAATGAAGTGGAAGGCGTGCTGGGTCATGAGATGGGGCACGTGGCGTTAGGTCATACGCGCAAGGCGATGCAACTGGCGTATGCCACGACCGCAGCTCGCACGGCAGCAGCCTCAGTGGGCGGCGTGATCGGTTCACTGTCGCAGTCGCAACTGGGTGAGATGGGGGAAAAACTGGTCAATGCGCAGTTCTCCCAGACACAGGAATCACAGGCGGATGACTACTCCTACGATTTGATGAAGAAGCGCAACATCAACCCGGAAGGCCTGGTCACCAGCTTTGAGAAACTGGCGAAACTGGAACAGGGACGTCAGAGCTCGATGTTTGACTCGCACCCGGCTTCTGAAGCGCGCGCCGAGCACATCCGCGAACGTATTGCTGCTGACGCGAAGTAATACGGACAGCAGGCGCGTGCATTGTGCATGCGCCTGCAGAGCGTGTCAGGTCAGTATCTGTGGCCTAACGTTTGAATATCTGATCCACCATCGAACCTAAATCGAGTTTGTTCTCGTGCAGTGAGGCTTCATCCATATGCCCCTGCGGTGACATCTTATCAATCAGCTGCGGCAGGATAACTGCCAGCGTGCCCGCTGCGCCTTTCACGTCGGTTCCCAGCTTATCCGCCAGTGACTGCAGTTCCGCCTCACCAAACGCCGAGTGGATGTCGCTGTGTTCTACCGGCTGATTCGTCCCGGTGCCGATCCACGAACCAAACACCTCACCCAGCCCGCCCTGCTGGAATTTTTGCAGCAGCACTTCGATGCCGCCCTGCTCCTGTACCCAGTGCCAGACCGCCTGCAGCTGCCCAGGCAGATGCCCGTCGCTTTGGTTGCCCTGCAGCGCTCCCGCCAGTTCATCCAGAAAGCCCATAATTGCCTCCACGTTGAGAATTGATATCAGTCAGTTTAGTTGCTGATGCGTGGTTACGCCTGAGGCGCGTGCGGTGTCAAAAGCGGGAGAAAAATCCGGAGGGGAAAAGCGGATGGTGACCGTTACTGACACTGCGCCGCTTCAGGTGGCAGCGCAAAGCCTGCCGGATTGGCCCGGCAGGCTCAGAATGGGATTAGCCCTTGTTCACGGCCTGAACATGCAGCATATCCAGTGCCAGCGTCGCCGCCGCCAGTGCTGTCAGATCGGCGTGATCGTAACCCGGTGCCACTTCCACCAGATCCATGCCGACAATGTTCATGCCCTGCAGGCCACGAATCAGCTTGGTCGCTTTATCGGTGGTCAGGCCGCCAATAACCGGTGTGCCGGTGCCTGGCGCATGGGCCGGGTCCAGACAGTCGATATCGAAGGTCAGGTAAACCGGCAGATCGCCAACAGTGCGTTTTACTTCGGCGAGGATATCGTCAACGCTGCGGTCATTAACCTGCGCCGCATCCAGCACGTTGAAGCCCAGGCTCCTGTCGAACTCGGTACGGATACCGATCTGCACGGAGTGCTGTGGATCGATCAGACCCTCTTTCGGCGCGGTAAAGAACATGGTGCCGTGGTCAAAGGTCGGGCCGTTGGAGTAGGTATCGGTATGGGCATCGAAATGCACCAGCGCCATCTTGCCGAAATGTTTCGCATGGGCGCGCAGCAGAGGCAGCGTAACGTAGTGGTCACCACCAAAGGTCATCATGCGCTTGCCATTGGCCAGCAGTTTTTCCGCATGGGCCTGTAACTTGTCAGAGAGGTCCTGCGAGTCGCCGAAGGCGTAAACCAGATCGCCACAGTCGACGACGTTCAGGCGCTGACGCAGGTCGAAATCCCACGGCCAGCGGCAGCCTTCCCAGGCCAGATTAGTTGAGATCTGACGGATTGCGCCCGGACCCAGGCGGCTGCCCGGACGACCGGAAGTGGCGGCATCAAACGGCACGCCGGTGATAACCCACTCGGCGTCGCTGTCGTAAGGCTGGAAATTCAGCGGAAAACGCATGAAGCCAAAAGCGTTAGAAACCAGGGAGTTGTCGTACTGATTGCCAAGCGTGTTATACATAATTGCTCTCTCTATGTGCGTGTGTCGGGCCAGGCCCGCAAGCCATTAAGGTTGAGATGAAAAAAATCCCCTCCGCGTCGTTAGGCCCGACGAGGAAGGGATTGAGTGGTTCAGATTATCGACATAGTTAACGGCAACTGCAATATGCGATTGCGGGCTGCCAGGGCCGATTACTCATCTTCTAAATAGGTATATCCGTAGAGGCCGCTCTCAAACTCCTCCAGGAACTGCGCGCGCAGCTCGTCGTCGAGATCGGACGCCTGCACCTGATTGCGGAACAGCGCCATCAGCTCGTTAGGATCAAGCTGCACATAACGCAGCATGTCAGCCACGGTGTCACCTTCATCCGAAAGCTGCACTTCGACTTCGCCATTTTCGCGTGCGTAGACATCCACCGCCTCGGTGTCACCGAACAGGTTGTGCATGTTGCCCAGGATTTCCTGATACGCCCCGACCATAAAGAAGCCCAGCATCGGCGGGTTATCAACGTCATATTGCGGCATCGGCATAGTAGTCGCGATACCGTCGCCATCCACGTAGTGATCGATGGTGCCATCTGAGTCACAGGTGATGTCGAGCAGTACGGCGCGGCGCTCCGGCTTCTTGTTCAGCCCTTCCAGCGGCAGGACCGGGAACAGCTGATCGATACCCCACGCATCCGGCATCGACTGGAACAGCGAGAAGTTAACGTAGATCTTATCCGCCATCCGCTCCTGCAGTTCGTCGATGATCGGACGGTGCGCACGGTTGCTGGGATCCAGATGCTGCTGAATGTAGTGGCAGATGCTCAGATAGAGCTGCTCAGCCCATGAACGCTGTTTGAGATCGTAAGTGCCGGACGCGTAGCCGGTGTGGATATCAGACAGATCCATCTGGCTGTCATGCAGCCATTCACGCAGCGAACGACGGGTGTCCGGCTCGTGCATCTCCTGCCAGGTTTCCCACATGCTGAGGATCGGGCGCGGCGCATCCGCATCCGGCGTTTCGGGTTCGCTGAACTCGTTACGCTCCACACCGATGATGTTGGAGACCAGCACCGTGTGGTGCGCGGTCACGGCACGACCGGACTCGGTGATCACCGTCGGATGGTCCAGACCGTGCTCATCACAGGCCGCACCAATCGCCCAGATCACATTGTTGGCGTACTCATTCAGGCCATAGTTGACCGAGCAGTCCGACTGCGAGCGTGTGCCTTCGTAATCGACGCCGAGACCGCCGCCGACGTCGAAACATTTGATATTAACGCCCAGCTTCGCCAGTTCGACGTAGAAGCGCGCCGACTCACGCACACCGGTGGCGATGTCGCGGATATTGGACATCTGCGAACCCAGATGGAAGTGCAGCAGCTGCAGGCTGTCGATGCGACCCGCTTCACGCATGATCTCAACCAGCTTCAGCACCTGGGTCGCAGACAGGCCAAACTTCGACTTTTCGCCGCCGCTCGACTGCCATTTACCGGAGCCCTGAGAAGCCAGACGCGCACGGATACCGAGACGCGGCACCACATTCAGACGTCCTGCTTCTTCCAGCACCAGCCGGACTTCTGTCATCTTCTCCAGCACCAGATAGACCTTGTGGCCCATCTTCTCGCCGATCAGCGCCAGACGAATATATTCGCGGTCTTTATAGCCGTTACAGACGATCACCGAGCGGGTCTGTCCGGCGTGCGCCAGCACCGCCATCAGCTCTGCTTTGGAACCCGCTTCCAGTCCCAGCGGTTCCCCAGAGTGAATCAGCGATTCGATGACGCGTTTGTGCTGGTTAACTTTGATCGGGTAAACCAGGAAGTAGTCGCCTTTGTAACCGTAAGATTCACGCGCACGCTTAAAGGCGGCGTTAATCGAACGCAGACGATGCTGCAGGATCTGCGGGAAGCAGAACAAGGCGGGCAGACGCTGGCCCTGTGCTTCGCGCTCTTTCACCAGGCGGGCTAAATCGACGCGCACATCCGGACGGTCCGGATCGGGGCAGACACTGATGTGGCCCAGTTCGTTAACGTCGTAATAGTTGTTGCCCCACCAGGCGATGTTGTACGTACGCAACATTTTGCTCGCATCCTGATCGTTCATTGCAACCTCCTGCATGGAGCGGAGTGTACCCTGTTCGCCAGCTGACGAACCTTTGATATTCTTCATGTCGTCAGACATCGCGAACCTCAATTTTCCGTTGAAAGATAGAACTGTTAACCGGCTTTATGGCCGCTAATCTGAAAACCTGTTGCCACATTAAATCCACTGTCCTGTTCACCTGACATTGCCGTCAGCGCGATTCACGCATGAGAGTTAAGTGTAAAACACCCTGGCCATCTCCGTTGAAACAGAGAACATTTAACCGATCACTATTGACCATGGATAATCTGCGTCGTTCCGCTGCGCGGGCGCAGAGAAGAGACAAAACCGATCGAGCAGAGATAAAGATTAGCCGGCGCCTGTGTCGGTAAAATTACCGCATCGGACGTCGTGTCGGCAGAAAAGAGAAACAGATGGGAAGCAGGAGAGAGCCAGCGCCACGCCGCAGCGCAGAGAACCGGAAAAAGAAAAAGCGTGGTTCATTACTTGTATCACCTCCGCATATGCCAGGGGCACATGGAAAACAACCTGGGTGAAAGCCAGATCAGAGTCCGACAGGCGCGAAGCAGAGAGTGGCGTCATTCTTGCTGCTGCTCTCGAAGCAGCGGCGTTTTATACCGTTTACGGCCCAAAAATGCAAAAAGATTATCCGGGAATTGCGTGAAGTGTCAGCAAATTATGTCGATAACGATAACAGGTTAAATGCTGAAACAGAAAAAGGGCTGGTAATTGGTTTACCCTCTATCCTAAAATAGCCGTCCAGATGGTTTTCCATCTAAACAGGTTACTATCCAGGCGGTGTTGGCCCGCTGTGCTGACACAACCTCACTGCTCGCGGCTTTGCCTGAAGGGGCGTCAGGTCAGACAACCTCACTGGCGCTATGCAGTCGTACTCAAACCATATTTAAGGTAAAGAACAGAATGGCTAAACACCTTTTTACGTCCGAGTCCGTATCAGAAGGACATCCCGATAAAATCGCCGACCAGATCTCCGATGCTGTGCTGGATGCGATCCTTGAACAGGATCCGAAAGCGCGCGTGGCCTGCGAAACTTACGTTAAAACCGGTATGGTGCTGGTTGGCGGTGAAATCACCACCAGCGCCTGGGTCGATATCGAAGAGATCACCCGCAAGACCGTACGTGAAATCGGCTATGTTCATTCCGATATGGGCTTTGATGCCAACTCCTGTGCGGTATTAAGCGCGATTGGTAAACAGTCTCAGGATATCAACCAGGGCGTTGACCGCACCGATCCGCTGGAACAGGGCGCGGGCGATCAGGGCCTGATGTTCGGCTATGCCACCAACGAAACAGACGTGCTGATGCCTGCGCCGGTGACCTATGCGCACCGTCTGGTGCAGCGTCAGGCTGAAGTGCGTAAAAACGGCACCCTGCCGTGGCTGCGTCCGGATGCCAAGAGCCAGGTCACTTTCCAGTATGACGATGGCAAAATCGTCGGCATTGATGCCGTCGTGCTCTCTACCCAGCACGCGGAATCCATCAGCCAGAAAGATCTGCAGGAAGCGGTGATGGAAGAGATCATCAAGCCGGTTCTGCCAGCAGAATGGCTGAGCGCCTCAACCAAATATCACATCAACCCAACCGGTCGCTTTGTGATCGGCGGCCCGATGGGCGATTGCGGTCTGACCGGTCGTAAAATCATCGTGGATACTTACGGCGGCATGGCGCGTCACGGTGGCGGTGCGTTCTCGGGTAAAGATCCGTCAAAAGTTGACCGCTCTGCAGCCTATGCAGCGCGTTACGTGGCGAAAAACATCGTGGCGGCCGGTCTGGCTGACCGTTGTGAAATCCAGGTTTCCTACGCAATCGGCGTGGCTGAACCGACCTCAATCATGGTGGAAACCTTCGGCACTGAGAAAATCTCTACTGAACAGCTGACGCTGCTGGTACGCGAGTTCTTCGACCTGCGTCCATACGGTCTGATTCAGATGCTGGATCTGCTGCACCCAATCTATAAAGAGACCGCGGCTTACGGTCACTTTGGTCGCGAACATTTCCCATGGGAAAAAACCGACAAAGCGGCTCTGCTGCGTGAAGCCGCTGGCCTGTAAGGTCAGCGACGGCTGATGAAAACCCTGCCCCTGCGGCGGGGTTTTTTATCGCCTTTTCAGCCCCATTGCTGACCAGAGAATGCTTTCTTACGCATGCAGGCTGAACGCTTTATCCGCGCAGTTACTGGCGACCGTCAGACATTAGAAAAACCAATCTGCCCGGCATGTCTTTCACTCTGCAGCAAATTTTCCATTCTCAGCTACACTTCCTTTCGCTTTTTCTGACGACAAAATGTTAACGATTACAAATTGAAATGCTTTGTTTTTCCTATATTTAGGAATTAACGCACGTAGTTATTATGCTGAAAATGCGTTATTTTCAGCGTCGTCTGATAGCCACTAAATAGAGCATTGTCAGAAACTTAATGAGTGCTATACCTCACTGGTTAATTAATCTTTCCGGGAAAAATATGCTGAATTTCAGGGTTTCAGCGTGTGTAAGCGATTACACTGATGTGATCAGACTCACTTTTTTCCCGCAAAAGGTTTTTTAACATTGATAAAAACAATGATGGATAAACCTGGAGGCTCCCATGCCTGGCAATACACACAAAAGCAGAACTTCAAATAAGGCGATGACCTTATTTGTCTGCTTTCTGGCGGCCCTTGCGGGACTGCTGTTCGGTCTGGATATCGGCGTTATCGCCGGTGCCCTGCCGTTTATCGCAAAGGACTTTAACGTTACTCCCCACCAGCAGGAGTGGATCGTCAGTTCCATGATGTTTGGTGCGGCGGTCGGTGCTATCGGCAGCGGCTGGATGTCATCCCGCCTGGGCCGTAAAAAAAGCCTGATGGCCGGTGCGATTCTGTTCGTTATCGGTTCACTCTGGTCAGCGATGTCGCCAAACCCGGAAATGCTGATCAGCGCCCGCGTTCTGCTGGGCCTGGCCGTCGGTATTGCCTCTTATACCGCCCCGCTTTATCTTTCTGAGATCGCTCCGGAAAAAATTCGCGGCAGTATGATTTCGCTTTACCAGCTGATGATCACCATCGGTATTCTGGGTGCTTACCTTACCGATACCGCCTTCAGCTTTACCGGCAACTGGCGCTGGATGCTGGGCATCATCACCATTCCGGCTCTGCTGTTGCTGATCGGTGTTTTCTTCCTGCCAAACAGCCCACGCTGGCTGGCGGCGCGAGGCAACTTCCGCGATGCGCAACGCGTACTGGATCGTCTGCGTGACACCAGTGAGCAGGCAAAACGTGAGCTGGAAGAGATTCGTGAAAGCCTGAAGGTCAAGCAGTCTGGCTGGGGTCTGTTCACCAGCAGCAGCCACTTCCGTCGTGCGGTCTATCTGGGCATCCTGTTGCAGGTCATGCAGCAGTTTACCGGTATGAACGTCATCATGTACTACGCACCAAAAATCTTTGAAATCGCGGGCTTCACCAACACCACCCAGCAGATGTGGGGCACGGTGATTGTGGGTCTGGTCAACGTACTGGCGACCTTCATTGCTATTGGTCTGGTGGATCGCTGGGGCCGTAAACCTACCCTGATTCTGGGCTTTATGGTGATGGCAGCTGGTATGGGCGTGCTGGGTACGATGCTGCACTTCGGCATTCACTCCGCGGGCGCACAGTACTTCGCGGTCGGTATGCTGCTGATGTTTATCGTTGGTTTTGCGATGTCAGCCGGTCCGTTGATCTGGGTGCTCTGTTCCGAAATTCAGCCGCTGAAAGGCCGCGATTTCGGTATCACGGTTTCCACGACCACCAACTGGATCGCCAACATGATCGTGGGTGCGACCTTCCTGACGATGCTGAATACGCTGGGCAACGCGAACACCTTCTGGGTCTACGCACTGCTTAACCTGTTCTTCATTCTGTTGACCGTGATGCTGATTCCTGAGACCAAAAACGTCTCGCTGGAACACATCGAACGTAACCTGATGGCAGGTAAGAAACTGCGCGACATCGGTTCACGTGACTAATATTACCCGATAAAAAATACGGTAAAAAAAACGGCGGGGTTTCTCTGGAAACCCCGCCGTTTTTATTTGTTCAATGCATGATTAAAGCGTGCTAACCCGCCCTGCCGGCAATGGCTGCCGTATGCAGCAGAGCGCCAGCGCCATAATGAAAATAGTGGCTGTCTGATTATACGGCAGTACCGAATCGGTCAGTCCGCAGATAAACAGTGCCAGCATTGGCAGCGCCACGCCGCGCAGATCGCACTTCTTAAGCCAGCCGCCAGGCACCGCCAGATAGAGCAGCGCCAGCGACAGCGCGCCCAGCCAGCCCTGCAGCGTCGTCACTTCCAGAAACTCGTTGTGCATGTTGTACTTAACGTTGGTGTAGCCTTCACCATTAAGCGGATAGTGCGCCATGATGAACTCCCTCGCCTCCGTGGTGCGTGCATCCGGCGTGGCAAAACCGCCATGATGCTCAATAAAGTTGACCGCCCCGCCCCAGATAGCCACGCGTGCGCCCAGCGAGGTCGAGCTGTTTGACCCATAATTCTCAATATCCTGCATCCCTTCTACCCAGCGGTTACTGGTCATCAGGATCAGCACCGCCAGCACGCCCACCAGTAATGCGCTGATTCGCCAGTTGGTCAGCAGCGACAGCCGGTAGGTCTGCAACAGGAACAGCAGCCCCACGGCAATCAGTGCAATCAGCGTTACGCGGGTGCCGCACAGGTAGAGCAAGGCAAAGGTCACAGCCAGCACAGTGATATCGGCAATCTTCCAGTATGCGTGCGTCTCGTAACGGCTCAGCCACAGCCAGGTGCAGTAGATAAACAGAATCATGTAGGAGGACATCGAGGCCGCTTCGGTGGTGAGCTTGATGCGGATATTCTCTGTATAGAGATGCTCATGAATACCAAAGCCCAGCGTAATCAGCAGACCGACCAGAATTAACACTTTTCCAATGCGCAGCGTGGTTGCAGAGACCCGGTTGCCATAAATCGCCAGACTGAGCAGCACAAAGGCTCCCAGCAACAGCCGCTTCGCCCCCAGCAGATAGTTGGCGATATTGGTGATGGCATCGTTTGAGGGTGCGGTTTCAAGCCCCTTTGTGTGTATCGCCCAGAACAGACGGATCAGAGCGAAGAGAATCAGCACAGCAAACAGGACGACATAAAAACCGTTCTCTTTAAACGCCACTCGCCTGCGCACCAGGCCATACAACACAGATGCGACGGAGAGATAAGAGACCAGATAAAATATTTTTTGCGGCAGGCCGGAAACAAACATATTCAGTGACAGCGCCAGACAGAGCGCAATAACTGAAGCATTAACCATTAACGTTAATCCATTACGACTGCTTTTATTCGTCATGCTTAACCTCAATCAGACGGTTAAACGCACTCATCAGGTGCTTCATATAATTTTCCTCATAAAAACCGGTGATGCTCGCTTTAATAACCTGATGATCGGGAAAGTGGAAATCCCGGCTCATGGCGTTGAGAATAGCGGCCAGCGCCATGCTGTCATTAGTAGGGTAGAGCTGACCATTGAGACCGTTCTGAATAATCTCTGACGGGCCACTGATGCAGTCGGACGAGACGCAGTAGACACCCCGTGACATCGCCTCCAGCAGGATCAGCGGAAAGCCTTCAAAGTTCGAGGTCATGATCAGACAGGTGACCTGTCTGATATGGCGGATGACGTACTCCCAGGCGTTCTCCTGCCAGCCATGCCAGGTAATACGATCCTGAATGCCGAGTTGCGTCACGTAGTGCTGACACTGCGTCAGGTCTTCTCCGTCACCTACAATCTCCAGCGTCCACGGCGCATCCAGATGCTTCAACGCATCAAACAGATCTTTAAGCTGTTTCTGCCGCTGAAAATGGACGCGACCGATATAGAGAAACTTCAGCCCCTGCGGCCTGCCGATAACCACGTCATTACGCCGGATCGGGTTATAGATGACGTCAACGTCAGTAGCGGGTGCGCCCAGCTCCACCAGCTGCTCTTTGATCTGCTTACTGATGGCAAAATGGTGATCGGCCCGCAGCAGATAGTGGGGACGGTAGCGCTCCCGCGGTGGCAGGTGCATCCAGCTCGACAACACGATTTTGCGTCCTGAGAGCGTAATGGCCCGGCGCGTCATCAGACAGGGAATGGTGTTGAGGGTCAGAACATGGTCGGGCTGATAGCGACGAAAGAAGGCGGCCATTCTCAGCGTGTGAATAAGATTTTTTATTTTCTTATTCCGCAGCGTGCAGACGCTCTCTGATAAAACGGCGTTGGCGGTCCAGGCACGGGAGAGGCTCTCCTCTCCGCTGTTGATAATAAACAGCCCTGCTTCCGTTCCGGGTTCCTTATTCAGAGCGGTAATCAGCTGGCAGGTCACATTCTCCATACCGCCGCGGCCAGCCATGAGATCGGTAACCAGCACAATACGCTGTTTCCTGATGTTATTATTTTTCATTGCGTTGTCCGTACACTGTGCCTTCCGATTCTGATCCATTCACTCTGCAGTGAACATTATCAACAGGATATTCTAAAAAAGACCGTAACAATATTTAATCCAGAATTTTAACTAATCGCAGGGCTACGCCGGGCCACACGAACACTGTGGATCGTATGGTTCGAAACTGGCGGATGAGTATAGTCGCTGCGCTGTCGTTTTCGCGGGTAACGTTGAGTTCCTGGGCGACGGCGATTATTCTGAGCGCCATGAAAACACCTCGTCTCCCCATTGCCCTGCAGCAGGCCGTGATGCGCTCACTGCGCCAGTCGCTTGAGCGTGCAAATCAGGCCCTGAAAACCCATTATCCGGAACCGAAGCTGCTCTACCAGCAACGCGGTACGGCGGCGGGCACCGCCTGGCTGACATCCTGGGAGATCCGCATCAATCCGGTGCTGCTGCTGGAAAACCAGCAGGCATTTATCGATGAAGTGGTGCCGCACGAGCTGGCGCATCTGCTGGTGTGGAAACAGTTTGGCCGCGTCGCACCGCACGGCAAAGAGTGGAAGTGGATGATGGAGCAGGTGCTGGGGGTGCCGGCACGCCGCACCCATCAGTTTGAGATCGCCTCCGTGCGCAGTAACACCTTTGCTTACCGCTGCCAGTGCCAGCAGCATCAGCTGACGGTTCGCCGCCACAATCGTATTCTGCGCAAAGAAAGTGAATATCGCTGCGTGCACTGCGGCAGCCTGCTGGTGGCAGGCGAGTTTGTCGCTTCCTGAGAACAATCCCCATTCCGCCCTATTCCACATTCTGTTAACCTGCCGCCCTTTTTCGTACCAGGAAGAAATCCGGAATATGTCTCGCATACTAAGTCTGGCGGTTGCGCTGCTGTTTGCACCTGCCGCTGACGCTCTTAATCTGAATAACTATCATCAAAATAACTTCCAGCAGGCCAAAACCTTTGCGGCGGCGATTAACGCCGATGCACCGGGTTCGTTCTACTGTGGCTGTAAGATTCAGTGGCAGGGCAAAAAGGGCATTCCCGATCTCAACAGCTGTGGCTATCAGGTGCGCAAGAACGCCAATCGCGCCGGGCGCATTGAGTGGGAACATGTGATGCCGGCCTGGGAGTTTGGTCATCAGCGCCAGTGCTGGCAGGACGGTGGCCGCAAAAACTGCAGCAAGGATCCCGAGTATCGCCGCATCGAAACTGATTTGCATAACCTTCAGCCCGCAGTGGGTGAAGTGAATGGCGACCGTGGTAACTTCGCCTACAGTCAATGGAACGGCAGCGAGAAGCAGTACGGTCAGTGTGAGATGAAGATCGATTTCAAACTTAAACAGGCGGAGCCACCCGCGCGGGCGCGCGGTGCCATTGCCCGCACCTATTTCTATATGCGCGACCAGTACCATCTGCGCATTTCTCGCCAGCAGACGCAGCTGTTTACCGCCTGGGACAAGCTCTATCCTGTCACAAAATGGGAGTGCGAACGCGACCAGCGCATTGCAAAGGTTCAGGGCAATCACAATCCTTATGTGCAGCAGGCTTGCCAGCGCTAAAATCCCTGCCCTACACTAGCTTTTTTTCCCCCATGACGCCGCCGCAGCGCGGCGTCCGGTTTCAGGAACCTTATGCGCATACCTCGCATCTATCACGCCGGGCCATTAGAGATCGGCAGTGAAATTACCCTGGATGAAGATGCATCCAATCATGTGGGCCGGGTACTCCGGATGACGACAGGCCAGCGTCTGGAACTCTTTGATGGCACTAATCTGACTTTTGCAGCAGAGATCACGCATGTTGATAAAAAGCGTGTAAAAGTATCGGTCACAGAGAGCCAGCCGGACGATCGCGAGTCACCTTTGCATCTGCATTTAGGTCAGGTGATGTCGCGCGGTGAAAAAATGGAATTCACTATCCAGAAATCGATCGAACTGGGCGTGAATGTCATTACACCCTTGTTTTCCGAGCGCTGTGGCGTAAAGCTTGATGCTGAACGTCTGGCGAAGAAGATCCAGCAGTGGCAGAAAATTGCTATTGCCGCCTGCGAGCAGTGTGGCCGTAATCGCGTGCCGGAGATTCGTGAAGCGATGACGCTGGAAGCCTGGTGTGCAGAGGCTGACAGCGGTCTGAAGCTCAACCTGCATCCGCGCGCCAGCCACAGCATCAACACGCTGCCACAGCCTGTTGAGCGGGTACGACTGCTGATTGGCCCTGAAGGCGGTTTGTCTGCGGACGAGATTGCGATGACGGCACAGCACGATTTTACTGACATTCTGCTTGGCCCACGGGTATTGCGTACCGAAACCACCGCGCTGACGGCCATTACGGCACTTCAGGTGAGGTTTGGCGACCTGGGTTAAGCGATACTTTCAGCGGAAAGAGCGCAGGCATGATGTCCTGACCGATCGGCCCACTGCAGACCGAACCAGACGAGGCGGTAAATACCGCCTCACCGAGGAGATAATAATGATTAAACTTGGCATCGTGATGGACCCTATTTCGTCCATCAATATTAAAAAAGACTCCAGCTTCGCTATGCTGCTGGAAGCACAGCGCCGTGGTTACGAAATTCACTACATGGAGATGCACGATCTCTCTATGCGCGGTGGCGTGGCCTCTGCCCGCACCCGCCTGCTGACCGTCGAGCAGAACCCTGACAACTGGTATCAGTTCGGCAGCGAGCAGGTGATCCCGCTGGCTGACCTGAACGTGGTGCTGATGCGCAAAGATCCGCCATTCGACACCGAGTTCATCTATGCGACCTACATTCTGGAGCGCGCAGAAGAGCTGGGTACGCTGATCGTGAACAAACCGCAGAGCCTGCGTGACTGTAACGAAAAGCTCTATACCGCCTGGTTTGCCGAGTTCACGCCTGACACCCTGGTGACCCGCAGCAAAGCGCAGCTGCGTGCCTTCTGGCAGGAGCATGGCGACATCATCATGAAGCCGCTGGATGGCATGGGTGGCGCGTCGATTTTCCGCGTGAAGAAAGACGATCCTAACTTTGGTGTGATTACCGAAACCCTGACCGAGCATGAGAGCCGTTTCTGCATGGCGCAGAACTACATTGCGGCGATCAAAGAAGGTGACAAACGCGTGCTGGTTGTGGATGGCGAACCGGTGCCTTACTGCCTGGCACGTATCCCGCAGGGCGGTGAAACGCGTGGCAACCTCGCCGCCGGTGGTCGTGGTGAAGCGCGTCCGCTGAGCGAAAGCGACTGGGAAATTGCGCGCCGTGTTGGCCCGACACTGAAAGCAAAAGGACTGATTTTTGTCGGTCTCGACATCATCGGTGATAAACTGACTGAAGTTAACGTGACCAGCCCAACCTGCATTCGTGAAATTGAGGCTGCGTTCCCGATCTCCATCACCGGCATGTTGATGGATGCCATTGAGAAGCGCCTGGGCTGAGCAAGAAGCCGGGGCGTGGCTCCGTGATCAACCCAATACCGGTGCGGTCGTCGCGTGCCGGTTATTTTTTTGGTACATCGTGTGAGAATGAATTTACAACATCACTTTTTGATTGCCATGCCTTCATTGCAGGATCCTTTCTTCAAGCGTTCCGTGGTCTATCTCTGCGAACATAACGAAGAGGGCGCAATGGGACTGATCATCAATAAACCTATGGAAAACCTGACGGTTGAAGGCATTCTGAAGAAGCTGAAAATCTCTGCCGACGATCGCGACCCGGCCATCAGGCTGGATAAACCGGTGTTTACCGGCGGCCCGCTGGCAGAGGATCGTGGCTTTATCCTGCACTCAGCACAACGCACCTTTACCTCCAGCATCCGTGTCTCAGATAACACCATTATCACCACATCCCGTGACGTGCTGGAGTCGATCGGCACCGCGTCTCAGCCCACCAATGTGCTGGTCGCGCTGGGCTATTGCGCCTGGGAAAAAGATCAGCTGGAAAATGAGCTGATGGAAAATGCCTGGCTGACCACGCCAGCTAACAGCAATATCCTGTTCCAGACGCCGATTTCAGAGCGCTGGCGCGAAGCGGCGCGCAGTATTGGCGTCGATATTCACAACATGGCCAGCGACGCGGGACACGCCTGATGTCAACTCAGACTCTGTTAGGTTTCGACTTCGGCACCAAAAGTATTGGTGTCGCTGTAGGTCAGGAACTCACGGGCAGCGCCCGTCCGCTGACCGCGATTAAAGCGCAGGATGGCATCCCGGATTGGCAGGTGATTGAAAAGCTACTGAAAGAGTGGCAGCCCGATTTCGTGGTCGTCGGCCTGCCGCTGAATATGGATGGCACCGAGCAGCCGCTGACCGATCGCGCGCGTAAATTTGCCAACCGCCTGCACGGTCGCTTTGGCATCCGGGTAGAGCTGCAGGATGAACGACTCAGTACGGTAGAAGCACGTGCTGGCCTGTTTGAGCGCGGCGGCTATCGCGCGCTCAACAAAGGGTCGGTCGATTCACAGTCCGCGGCCATCATTTTGCAGGACTGGTTCGAAAACCATTACTGATCTGCTTACTCAATCAGACCGGCGGCCTGACGCGCCAGCCGGCTCTGCTCAAACGTCTGCATACCGGCCTGCGCGCCGGTCTGCAGCAGCGCAGGGATTTGGTGCATCTTACCTTCCCGAATCAGATTAGTGATGCCGGGCGTGGCGATCAGAACTTCAAACAGTCCGATGCGCGATCCGGCAATTGAAGGCACCAGCCGCTGCGCAATCACTGCTTTCAGGCTGCCCGCCAGCTGCGTACGCACCAGCTGTTTCTCCTCCGCCGGAAAGACATCCACCAGCCGGTCCACCGCCTGCGCCGCGCCGCGGGTGTGCAGCGTCGCCAGTACCAGATGACCAGTCTCCGCCGCCGTCAGCGCCTGACGGATGGTGTCGCTGTCGCGCAGTTCACCCAGCAGGATGACGTCGGGATCTTCACGCAGCGCCGCCTTTATCCCCAGCGAGAACGAATCGCAGTGCAGGCCAATTTCGCGCTGCTGAATCAGCGACTGCTGGCTGTGATGGATAAATTCAATCGGGTCTTCCAGCGTAATGATGTGGCGCGCCTGCTGGCGGTTCAGCGCATCGACCAGCGCCGCCAGCGTGGTCGATTTACCGCTGCCGGTCGCACCAGTCACCAGAATCAGACCATCCTGCTGCTCGAGCAGCGTCGGCACAACGGCGGGCAGTTGCAGGCTCTCCAGCGTCGGGCACGCGGTGGCAATGATACGCAGCGCCAGTGACAGGCCGTTGCGCTGCATAAACAGATTTGCACGCAGACGCTGGCCGCAGGTCAGGCTCAGGGCGAAATCGAGCTGCCCTGCATGCTCCAGCTGCTGACGCTGCGGGTCACTGAGCCAGCGGGTCATAAACTCTGCCATCCAGGCGGCAGAAAGTCTGGCCTGCTGCGGAATCACCTCCAGCCTTCCCTGCCGCCGCCAGTAGGGCAAATGTCCGCTGCAAAGGTGCAGATCGGCGGCATTATGCTTTACACTAAGCCCCACCATTTCATCCAGATTCATAATTTCTCCTGACTATGACTTCAATCCAGCAGAACCTACAGCAAGTGCGACAGCGAATCGCCGCCGCTGCCGCGCGTTGCGGCCGCGCTCCGGAAGAAATAACCCTGCTTGCAGTCAGCAAAACCAAACCTGCGAGCGCGGTCAAAGAAGCCTTTGCCGCTGGCCAGATTGCCTTCGGTGAAAATTACGTCCAGGAAGGGGTTGAAAAGGTTCATGCACTGGCCGCACATCCTGAACTGGCGTGGCACTTCATCGGCCCGTTGCAGTCCAACAAAAGCCGTCTGGTGGCAGAGCATTTCGCCTGGTGTCACACCATTGACCGCCAGCGCATTGCGCAGCGGCTCAACGATCAGCGGCCCGCCTCGCTGCCACCGCTGAATGTGTTAATTCAGGTAAATATCAGTGACGAAAACAGCAAATCTGGCATCATGCTGGAGGCCGTTTCCGGGCTGGCGGAGCAGATCGCTGCCCTGCCGCAACTGCGGCTGCGGGGATTGATGGCGATTCCGGCAGCGGAGAGTGATTACCAGCGGCAGCTGGCGGTGTGTCAGCAGATGGCGGAAGCCTTCCGGCAGTTGCAACAGCACTATTCTGGTATAGATACGCTTTCGCTGGGAATGAGCGATGACATGGAGGCGGCAATCGCCGCAGGCAGTACGATGGTGCGTATCGGCACCGCCATTTTTGGCGCACGAGATTATGCGCACAACTCACAACAATAACAGAGGAACTTCATGTTAACACTGACGTTTTTAGTAAAAACGCTGATCGATCTCTACGTCATGGTGCTGTTGTTACGCATCTGGATGCAGTGGTCCCGCTGCGATTTTTACAATCCAGTGGCGCAGTTTGTCGTAAAAGTGACACAGCCGATTGTTAAGCCACTGCGCCGCATACTGCCGGCTCTGGGGCCGATTGATACCGCCTCGCTGCTGCTGGCCTTTGTGCTGACCACGCTGAAATACCCGATTTTACTGCTGATTCAGGTAGGCGTGTTCTCGGTCGATCCGACGAATCTCCTGGTCGGTCTGCTATCGCTGGTGAAATCCGCCGGCTATCTGGTCTTCTGGGTCATCATCGTTCGCTCTCTGATGAGCTGGATCAGCCAGGGCCGTGGCCCGGTCGATTATCTGCTGGTGCAGTTGACCGAGCCGATGATGGCACCTATTCGCCGTATTCTGCCTGCGATGGGCGGCATCGATTTCTCAGCGATGATCGTCATCCTGGTGCTGTATGCCCTGAACTTTCTTGGCATGGACCTGTTCCCGGGTCTCTGGTATCTGCTGTAAATGAATCAAACTGGAACTGTTATGCAAAAAGTTGTGCTCGCAACCGGCAATCCCGGCAAAGTGCGTGAACTGGCGGAGTTACTCTCCGCCTTTGGTCTGGATATCGTCGCGCAGACTGACCTTGGGGTTGAATCGGCAGAAGAGACTGGCCTGACCTTTATTGAGAACGCGATTCTCAAGGCGCGTCACGCGGCACAGATCACCGGATTACCGGTCATCGCCGATGACTCCGGTCTGGCCGTGGATGCGCTGGGCGGCGCGCCTGGCATCTACTCGGCGCGCTACGCCGGTGAAGAGGCCAGCGATCAGCAGAACCTGGAGAAACTGCTGCAGGCGCTGGAAAACGTGCCTGACGGTCAGCGCCAGGCGCAGTTCCACTGCGTGCTGGTCTATCTGCGTCATGCGGAAGACCCGACGCCGCTGGTGTTCCACGGCAGCTGGCAGGGCGAGATTGCCCGCTCCGCCTCTGGCGCCGGTGGCTTTGGTTATGACCCGATTTTCTTTGTCCCGGCGCTGGGTAAAACCGCGGCCGGGCTGAGCAAAGCGGAAAAAGGTGCAGTTTCTCACCGGGGTAAAGCATTGACGCTGTTGCTGGAAGCGATGCGTAATGCCTAATCTGCCGCCGTTAAGTCTCTACATCCACATTCCGTGGTGCGTACAGAAGTGTCCCTACTGTGATTTTAACTCCCACGCGCTGAAAGATGAGGTGCCGCACGTTGAATACGTGCAGCACCTGCTGCGCGATCTGGAGATCGACCTGCCGCTGATCAATGGCCGGGAAGTGCGCACGATTTTCATTGGCGGCGGTACGCCCAGCCTGCTGAGCAGCAGTGCGATGCAGATGCTGATGGATGGCGTGCGGGCGCGTCTGACGCTCGCCCCTGATGCGGAAGTGACCATGGAAGCCAATCCTGGCACCGTGGAAGCTGACCGGTTCAGCGCTTATCAGCGTGCCGGTATCAACCGTATTTCGATTGGTGTACAGAGTTTCAGTCCGCAAAAGCTGCAGCGTCTGGGCCGTATTCATGGTCCGGAAGAGGCCGTCCGCGCCGCCGAACTGGCAGAGTCGCTGTCGCTGCGCAGCTTTAACCTCGACCTGATGCATGGCCTGCCCGATCAGTCGCTGGCAGAGGCGCTCGACGATTTACGTCAGGCGATTGCGCTGAATCCGCCGCATCTCTCCTGGTATCAGCTCACCATCGAACCCAACACCCTGTTTGGCTCACGCCCGCCGGTGCTGCCGGATGATGATGCATTGTGGGATATTTTCGAGCAGGGCGATCGGCTGCTGCAGGCGGCCGGTTATCAGCAGTATGAGACCTCCGCCTACGCGAAGCCGGGATATCGCTGTGAACACAACCTCAACTACTGGCGCTTTGGCGACTATCTGGGGATTGGCTGTGGCGCACACGGCAAACTGACCCAGCCGGATGGCCGCATTGTCCGCACGGTGAAAACCCGTCATCCGCGTGGCTTCATGCAGGGTAACTACCGCGAAAAACAGTATGAGGTTGCCGATAGCGACAAGCCGTTTGAATATTTCATGAACCGCTTTCGCCTGCTGGAGGCCGCGCCGCGCGACGAGTTCAGCCGCTACACCGGTTTGTCAGAAGAGGTGATCCGTCCGCAGATGGATGCCGCGATTGCCGCCGGTTACGTGACGGAAACCGCTGAGCAGTGGCAGATTACGGAGAAAGGGAAATTGTTCCTGAATTCGCTGCTTGAGCTGTTCTTAGCGGAAGAGTGAGTGCGGAAGAGTAAAAAAGCGCCTCAGCCCGTCAGGCTGAGGCGTTAACTTATTTTTTCAATGCGCCGGTAAGCTGTTTACGCTGATCTTCCAGCGAAATAACGCGATTACACACTTCGTGTCCGAAGTTCTGGAAATCCTGCTCCTGCTTGCTCCACTCAGCCTGAATCGACTGTTGCAGACCGCCCAGATTGCCCATAATCGCCTGCAGCGGATTACTGCCGCCACTGCCCTGCTTACTGCCCATCTCATTCAGACTGTCCTGCATCACGCCGCCCAGCGTTGACTGCACCAGCCTTTCGCCTTCGGCGCGCACCTGATCGATCGCCTGATGGTGGAACATCAGACCGTCTTCACGGTGTTCAATGATGCGGTTCATCTGCTGTTTCAGCTGGCCATTCAGCGTGGTCAGGCGATTACGCACGTTGCTGTCGGTGCCCAGTTTTTCAACGATGACCCCATCCAGTGCCGCACGTCCTTTCTCCAGACGGGAGGTCGCTCCGCTGTCGATCCACGGCAGATCGCGCCGCAGCGCGTTCTGATAGTCGATCGCTTTCTGACGTTCAGCGGTATCCAGCGAAACTTTCTGGCCATTGAACTGCACGTCGCCCTGCGGCGAGATTTCCATATTGCCGTTAGCACCGACCACCTGCACGCTCTGCGGTTTAATCACCACATCGTCCTGCGGCTTAACGCTGCATTCGTAGGCTGCCTGAGCCTGAGTTGCTGCCACCAGCAGCACAGCAAGAAGCGCTTTACGCATCATATCTACTCCCTAAGATCGGGTCTGAAACCCTCCGATCGGGCCGCAGCCCGACACTGTGTGACGACTTAGTCCCACCAGACGTCAAAGAGTTCCGTCATCTGCACATCCTGCAGCTTGCGGTCTTCCAGCCATTTGCGGACCAGCGCACGATGCTCATCGGTGCATTTGCCGGTTTTCTGCAGGCAAACCAGACCTTCCCACACCAGGTAGCCGCTGCCATCAAAGGCCAGGCCGTTAGGATCGATCGCTTCATTGATGAACTGGTTCAGCGTCTCATCAATTTCGCTTTCGCTGGTGCCTTCCGGGAAACGCCAGGCAACGGAGAAGCCCAGTTCCTGAAACTCGTCGATGTGCAGTTTTTTACGTAAACGGCGGCTGCGTTGTGTGGCCATTATTTCACCCTCTCAAACATTAAATCCCATACGCCATGGCCTAAACGCTGCCCGCGCTGCTCAAACTTGGTCAGTGGACGCGTCTCAGGACGCGGCACGTAATTCTGTTGCTCTGACTGATTGCGGTAGCCATCGATGCTGTTCATCACTTCCAGCATATGCTCCGCGTAGGCTTCCCAGTCGGTCGCCATGTGGAAAACGCCGCCCAGCTTCAGTTTACGCATCACCAGTTCGGCGAACGGCACCTGGACGATACGGCGTTTATTGTGACGTGCTTTATGCCACGGGTCGGGGAAGAAGAGCTGAACCATGCGCAGCGAGTTATCCGGAATCATTTTCTCCAGCACTTCCACCGCGTCATGGCACATGACCCGCAGGTTCTGCACGTCGGCTTCTTTGGCGGCGGCCAGACAGGCACCCACGCCCGGCGCATGCACTTCAATACCCAGGAAGTTCTGATGTGGCGTGTTCTGCGCCATGGTCACCAGCGATGCGCCCATGCCAAAGCCAATCTCCAGCGTGACCGGGGCTTCGCGGCCAAACAGCGCGGGCAGATCGACAGGCTCAGGCTGATATTCCACCCCCATGACCGGCCACAGGGTATCCAGCGCCTGCTGCTGGCCTTTGGTTAAGCGACCCTGGCGGCGCACAAAGCTGCGGATCCGGCGCAATGGCCGCCCGTTCTCATCAAATTCTGGGGTGATGACGTCATTAATCATGTAAAAGCCTGCTGGTTAGCCTGTTCCGGGAAACGGGCATTATGCAAAGTTCATAAGCAGAAGCAAGCCTTTGCAATCTTCCGGTTTACACCCAGGTGCGCATGTGCTGGAATTCCTGCCTGAGTGTAGAGTAAACACGGAAAATTTCCTTCTTATGATGCAAGCGCCGCAGTTCGCGCAACAGGTGCTGGACTGGTATCAGCGCTTTGGTCGCAAAACCCTGCCGTGGCAGCTGGAGAAAACGCCTTATAAGGTGTGGCTCTCCGAAGTGATGCTACAGCAAACCCAGGTTGCCACGGTTATTCCCTATTTTGAACGCTTCATGGCGCGCTTCCCCACGGTCACCGATCTCGCTGCGGCACCGCTGGATGAGGTGCTGCATCTCTGGACCGGCCTCGGCTACTACGCCCGTGCGCGTAATCTGCATAAAGCAGCAAAGCAGATTGTCGAGGTTCACCGGGGCGAATTCCCGCGTAATTTCGATGATGTTTCTGCCCTGCCCGGCGTCGGCCGCTCAACGGCAGGCGCGGTCCTCTCGCTGTCGCTGGGTCAGCACTTCCCGATTCTGGATGGCAACGTTAAGCGCGTGCTGGCCCGCTGCTATGCCGTCAGCGGCTGGCCGGGTAAAAAAGAGGTCGAGAAACGGCTGTGGCAGATCAGCGAAGAGGTCACACCCGCCGAGGGCGTCAGCCAGTTTAATCAGGCGATGATGGATCTGGGTGCGATTGTCTGTACCCGCTCTAAGCCGAAGTGTGAAATCTGTCCGCTAAACAGCGGCTGTGAGGCGTACGCCAGCAGTAGCTGGGCAAGCTATCCCGGCAAAAAGCCTAAGCAGGTGCTGCCGGAGCGCAGCGGCTGGTTCCTGATGATGCAGGATGGCGATGATGTCTGGCTGGAGCAGCGCCCGCCTGTAGGATTGTGGGGCGGTCTGTTCTGCTTCCCGCAGTTCACCACCGAAGCGACGCTGAATGACTGGCTGGCGGCGCGTGGCATCCATGCAAAACCGCAACAGCTTACCGCGTTTCGTCACACCTTCAGTCATTTCCATCTCGATATCGTGCCAATGTGGCTGTCGTGGCCTTCTGCCGGGGCGGCGATGGATGAAGCAGGCGGTCTCTGGTATAACTTAGCGCTGCCACCATCTGTGGGATTAGCTGCACCCGTTGAGCGCCTGTTACACGAGCTGCGCCATCCCCGACAACTGGCTTTGGACAGTTGTGAGATTAATGAGGAAGAGTAATGAGCCGCACCATTTTTTGTACTTTTTTACAGCGCGACGCGGAAGGTCAGGATTTTCAGCTCTATCCGGGCGACCTGGGTAAGCGCATTTACAACGACATCTCCAAAGAAGCCTGGCAGAAGTGGATGGCGAAACAGACCATGTTGATCAATGAGAAGAAGCTCAACATGATGAATCCCGAAGATCGTAAGGTGCTGGAGAAGGAGATGATCAATTTCCTGTTCGAAGGCAAAGACGTTCATATCGAAGGCTATACACCGCCAGAAGCGTAAACATTCCGGGCCTCATCGCTGAGGCCGGTTATCCAGGTCAGGCTTGCATTTCCAATGAATAAAAAATTAATCGCCCTGCTGGTGATAGCACCACTTTTGGTTTCCTGTTCCGGGTCAAAGAATCAGCAATCCCACGAGGAGTGGGTTAAAGACACTAACGGCTTTGATATTCTGATGGGCCAGTTTGCTCACAATATTGAGAATATCTGGGGTATCAATGAGGTCCTGATCGCCGGACCTAAAGATTACGTCAAATATAGCGACAACTATTACACCCGCAGCCACATCAACTTTGAAAGCGGTAAGCTGACCATCGAGACCATTTCTGGCACCGATCCGATGGCCAGTCTGCGTCAGGCTATCGTGACCACGCTGTTGATTGGCGAAGATCCGGGCAATGTCGATCTCTATTCTGACGCCAACGACATCGAGATCAGTAAAGAGCCGCTGCTCTATGGTCAGGTGCTGGATAACACCGGTCAGCCGATTCGCTGGCAGGGTCGCGCGGAAGCCTTTGCTGACTATCTGATTCAGAATAAATTAATGCGCCGCACCTCGGGTCTGCATGTGATTTACAGCATTTCGATTCCGATGGTGCCGAACCACCTGGATAAGCGTGCGCACAAATACCTGCCGATGGTGCGTAAAGCCGCCGAGCAGTATGGTGTCGACGCTTCTTTAATCCTTGCGATTATGCAGACCGAGTCGAGCTTCAACCCCTACGCCGTGAGCCATTCTGATGCGCTGGGTCTGATGCAGGTGGTGCAGCATACCGCCGGTGTTGACGTGTTCCGCATGAAAGGTAAATGGGGCAAGCCGAGCCGCAGCTATCTGCTGGATCCGGAGAACAATATCGATGCCGGTACAGCTTATCTGTCGCTGTTGCAGCGCAGCTATCTGGGCGGCATTCAGGATCCGGTATCACGCCGCTATGCGGTGATCACCGCCTATAACGGTGGTGCAGGCAGCGTATTGCGCGTCTTCTCCAGCGATAAAGATCGGGCGTTCTCAATGATCAACGGCATGTCTCCCAGCAAGGTCTATTCGACCCTGGCGAACCAGCATCCGTCGGCGGAGTCGCGGCGTTATCTGTATAAGGTGAGTACGGCGCAGAAGAGTTATCGGGGATTCTGATCGGAGCCGCTGAAGCGGGGGGTTGTTCGCTGCGTGAACGAGGCTTGAGGTTCGCTTTGCAGCGTGCTGACACTGAAAGTGTTCGCTGCGCGAACGGGGCACGATTCGCAGCGGGCTTGCTATGAGAAGGTTTCGCTTGCAGCAGGGTGGCACTGAGAAGGGTTTCGTTCGCCTGATCAGCTGGGCAGTTTCAGACACGCCTCTGCAGGCGACCGACAAGGGGCGCCAGTCGCCGCGCCCCTTGACCCCCGGCTCCGGCCTGCTTCACCGCCGCTTCGCGGTTCCTTCGCTTCTTCAGGATTTCTTACGGACCGGCAGGACGCGCCATCCCTGGCGCGAACCCGCCTCTTCGCGACATCCCTGTCGCT